>JAUWLI010000055.1 GCA_030613765.1 Phycisphaerae bacterium | reverse complement strand
GGTTTGCCGCTCAAGCTCCCACCGTGTTTTGCCACTCTTACGGTCGACTGCTATCCAGGCACTCCGAGCTTCTTTGTCGCTTTTCTCATGCTCATGAGTAAAAACAACGATATCGTCGACGACGATGGGTGAGATGCCCGGCCCGTGCTGACAACGCACACCTTCGAACGTACGCTCCCAGATTTTCTCGCCCTCGTGGTCTAATGCCACCAGGATTGTCTCGTTTGTAGTAGCCCAGAGTACATAAACATGGTCAACATCCACCGCGGGCGTTGCCGTCGCGTAACTATTACTGCTGTTCATCCGATACCTGGTCAGGGTGTATTCTTTCCGCCATAAGACCTTGCCATCTGAAACGCGTAGAGCCAAAAGTATTCCGCGACTGGCCTTTTGGCCCCCGCATGTCAAAAAGGCCTTGTCACCCCAGATAACAGGCGAGGAATGGCCGAGTCCCGGCAGCTTCACCTTCCAGTTATAATCCTTTTCCGTCCACTTGACAGGTATCGTTTCCGCGTAACTGATGCCCTGTCCGTTCGGGCCGCGGAACCGCGTCCACTCCTGCCCCCCCGCCACCGACGCCGACAGGAAAACGCTCACCACTACAAGCTGTTTCAATATTCGCCTGCCTGTAATTGCCCACTGACTTGACCTTTTCATCCGGTATCTCCTTTTTTACACACTTTTCTTCGCTGCTAATCCTTTCAATTCGATTAGAATACCAAATTCACCTTGTGTTTGCTATACCCTAACTGAATTTCCTCTGTGTATATGTTGTATTGACAAAACCATCCATAAAAGTTCACAAGACAAGCTCTATGGAAGATTTACAATCCCGGAGCGTTGACGTTTTTATCATAAAGCGTCTCAATTTCGGCCGGCTTTCATATCGTTGTTTCTACGTATTTTGGTCCAGAAAGCAATACTTAGCTCCGTTTCTTCTGGACTGGCAGCCAGCATAGTATATAATTATATTTTATCTTGTTTGTTTGCTACTGCTCAGCTTGAGTACAGTGACGCATAGACAAGTGAATGCGTTAACCAATTGGGTGAATACAGGAACCTTATTTTTCAAGGACTAAAAAATCGATGGCAGGGGCTAAAAAGGATAGCATTATGAAAAAGCAAATGATTACAAAACGTGAATTCTTAAAACTTGGCGGTACCGGTGCGCTTACAGCCTGTGCCGGTTGCAATCCTTTGTCTGTGTTTTCCAAGAAGAAATGCAAAAAGCGAATCCCCGTTGGCGTACAGCTTTACTCTGTTCGTGGGGAATGTGGTAAAGACCTGCCGGGCACTATCCAGAAAGTGGCGAAAATGGGTTATGAAGGGGTGGAATTCGCAGGTTATTACGGCAGGGACGCAAAAACACTTCGAAAGCTTCTGGATGATGCGGGTTTGGTATGCTGCGGCACGCACACTCAAATCGATACCCTGCTGGGCGATGAGCTGCCAAAGACAATCGAATTCAATAAAACTATCGGCAATAAATTTCTCATCGTACCCGGTCTGCCGGAAAAGTATCGGAGCTCACGCAAGGCCTGGCAGGAAACAGCGAAGCTATTCAACGATCTATCCGACAAGGTAAAACCCCACGGGATGCAGGTTGGTTACCACAATCACAGCATCGAATTCAAGCCTTTGGACGGCGAACTGCCCTGGGACACTTTCTTCGGTAATACGAACAAAGAAGTAGTCATGCAGTTGGATACCGGAAATGCCATGGGAGGCGGCGGCGATCCTGTGGTGCTATTGAAGCGTTATCCCGGCCGGGCCACAACCGTCCACCTCAAGGCTTTCTCAAAATCAAAACCAAACGCAATAATTGGCGATGACGAGCTGCCCTGGCAAAAAATCTTTGAGGCCTGCGAGACCATCGGCGGAACCCAGTGGTACATCGTTGAGTACGAAAGCGATGCCTATCCTCCGCTTGTCAGTATAGAAAAGTGCCTGGAAGCGCTGCGTCGCTGGGGAAAAGCTTAAAGAATTCATATTTTGTCCCATAGTGAATCCAGCCACATCTTTCTGTGACTTTTACAAGAAGTCACCGAAGGACATTAAAGTTAGAATGAAGGGTGACAGGAAAAGCCTGACAAATTTGGAGGACACATGATGAAATCCGGTCGATGTTCTTTGTTAACGATATTTGCTCTATTTGTCTGTTTTATGCTCCCTATTCCTGCAATGGCGACAGCTTTAGATGACTACGTAGCTGCTCCGGATTCCAATTATTCATACGTAGAGGTAGGTTCCGATTCTGACCTTTTTACGACAGCATACACCCTGGAATTAACATCACAGGGTTGGCGCGATTCTTCAGAAGTTAATCCTGTGGTCTGGACTCATTGGGTAACGATTTATAAGCCGCGATATGACTTTTTGATTACCACTGACAAGGCTATGATCTTAATAAGTGACGGCAACAACACTACCGCTGACCCACCACCCCTTTATGACGATCAGTTCAGGCAGCTATCCTTAGGAACGGGCTCGGTAATTGTAGTATTGTCGGCGGTGCCGAATCAGCCTTTGCAGTTTTCCGATGAGATGACACCACGAAGAGAGGATGAGATTATCGCTTATTCGTGGGACAAGTTTCTGCTTGGTGGCGACGCTACCTGGCCCGTACAACTGCCAATGGTGAAATCCGTCGTGCGCTGCATGGATGCTGTTGGGGATTTTATAGACACGGTTACAGGCGGGGCGAAGCCAATCAATCAATTCGTCCTGACAGGCGGCTCAAAGCGCGGGTGGACGGCGTGGTTAACAGCGGCAGTCGACCCGGACAATCGAGTGGCTGCCATAGCACCTATTGTAAGCGATTTATTGAATATGAAGCGTTCATTCGCTCATCACTGGGCAGCATATGGGTTCTGGGCGGATGCACTGTGGCCATACGAAGAGCTTGGGATCTTCGAATGGTTTGACACACCACAGGCTACACAACTAATGGAAATTGTTGATCCTTTTGAGTATCGCGACAGGCTGGATATGCCCAAGTTTATTATTAATTCGGCGGGTGATGATTTTTTTGTAATGGATTCTATTCAGTTTTATATTGACGAGCTGTCAGGAGAAACCTACCTGCGGCATGTGCCGAACACCGACCACTATTTGACTGACGCCTTTGATGATGTTTATAGCAGCATGGTGCCGTTTTACGATGCCTTCTTAAATAACGACGCTCGTCCTGAATTTTCGTGGACTCTTGAGCAGGATGGTTCGATTCGAGTAGAAACGGTCGATACTCCCAAGGCGGTCAATTTATGGCAGGCAGTCAATCCAACGACAAGGGATTTCCGGTTGGTGACGATTGGAACTGGGTGGTTGAGTTCGCCGCTTGTGGATGAGGGAGGTGGTGTATACACCGGATGGGTAGCTGAACCTGAAAGTGGATGGAAAGCCTTTTTTGTGGAGTTGATTTACGAAAGTCCTTTTCAAGGCGCGGATGCATATGATTATCACTTTACAACACAGATGCGTGTCCTACCCGAGATTTTGCCCTTTGAGGCGGACTTCAACAGGGACCGCATCACGGACATTCTGGACGTGGGTATTTTGAGCGAAGTTTGGCTCAGTAATAATGCTTACAGGGATATTGCCCCACGACGGGGAGGTGACGGGACAATCAATTTATACGATTTTGGAATATTGGCCATGCACTGGATGGAAAACAACAATCAGTAGGTGCGCCTTAAACAGCCTTTTCAGCGATTGATTTTGTATGTCCGGAATGTTGAACAGTAGCCAGCGCATCAGAGACGTCATTGACAAAATTAAAAAGCGAATTAAGGCCGGCTGTGGCAAAAATGCCTTTGGTCGGAAGCCCAACTCTGCACAGGATAAGTGAACGCCCATTCTTAATCAGCGAATTATGCAACATTACCAGCTTTGTGATACTTGCAGAGGCTAACACCTCGATATTGGCAAGACTGATTATTACATTGCAGTCATCTCTGCCATAGACAATTTCATTTATAATTTCAAGCTCACGCCGCAGTTCCGGTTCTCGAGATACAGTAATGTAAATAACAAAGCTCTTGTCTTTTAGATTTTCAATCCACATTTTTACCCACCTTTTTTACCCACTACAATCCGAGCAAGTTTCAAATGTATTATCGGAATGAGTTCGGACACAATCAAACTCCTATATAAAATATAACTTGGAAACGGTAAAAACCAAATAAAAAATAGCACATTCTAACGCAGTAAACTTCGAGCGGATCGCTCGAAAAATAAATATCTATAGCACAATCACCATTTATTTGGTCCGAGAAAATCACACAGGCCCGCTCCTGGCAAAGTACAAAAAAATAGAAACCCTAAAATAGGAATCAATCTTGCATGGCTGGGTAGTTTCTGCTTGACATTCAGGCTTAAAAAAGTTAAGATAGCTAACAATAAAGTAACTCATTCAGAAGAATGGGGGGTGTTCTTAAGAACAGCCGGTTTTCTTCTTAATGACAGAAGCACAATCGCAGTGACTTTTGTTTATTAAAAATAACTTATGAAAGGGGGAATGAAACATGAAACTACTAAGAAAATCTTCGCAAAGATATCAGCCTGGTATCAAAACGTACTTGCTGGCGTGCTGCTTATTCCTGATATTGCTGTCCGCTGCGTTAGCAAAGTCAAAGGGCAATGGGATTGGAATCAACAATCCTCACGCTAATCCGCATGCAAGTTTACACGTCAATCCTGCAAGTATCATTACAGGTACCGGAGGTACAAGCGCCGGCAGCCCGGCAACTAACCAAAGAGGTGCCCTCGTTAGTCATGAAGTCACCAACATGGGTGGTCCAAAAAAACACTTTGTAGTGAAAGATGGCGACTCGTTGTTCCTGGGCCTGTCCGGCAGCAGCGTTGTCGTTCAGATTGGTGCTCCATCATGGTTGGGTAATGCAAATAAGACGCATCCACAAGGTGGACATATATGTCTTGGGGCAGGTGATGCATTTTCCATCGCCATAGCAAATCTTGATTCTCTGGCAACCACGCTCGAAGTACCAAATCCCATCGGTGCCAAGGGCCCTAATCCAACCCATGGTGGTCAGCATCCAAACAAAGGAGGCGGCAACCCGGGTGGTGGCAACGGTAAAGGAGGCTGGGGCCAAGGCAACAATGGCAACGGGCTGGGCAATATTTGGATCGGCAACCGGGGACACGGTGTCGGCGAAGGTATGGCAGGAGGTACTCATACGCCGCTTGAACCGCCAGATCCGACGAACCCGCCAGAGCCATCGGGACCTCCGGAACCACCGGGACCTCCAAAGCCACCGGGACCTCCGGAACCGCCGGTACAACCTGACCCGGCGCCGCTTTATAGACTGGGAGACCTGCCACTTGAGGAAGAAGAATTTGAAAATGGCGGTTGCCCCGCTTTGATAAATATGCTTGCCGCAGAACTTGGAGTTGATGAAGAAAATCTACAGATTTCTATAGCTAACGCTTTCATTTCTTCAACAAATATACAGGCTTGTAAGGTGGCCGCAGGACTCATGAACGCAGCAGACACTCTGAAGGATCCAGATGGCAGCGGTGTGGCTTCCCTGGAGCAAGTGATTAATGAGTTTATCACTGAAGGGGCTCCTGTTTCAGAGGAACAGATGACTCTTATTGCTGCTGCATTCGCGGATCACACAGGTGATAGCACGCACTATGCCGCGGCCGGCCAATGGCTCGATGCACTCGTGAAATACGTTAGTATCCTGACAAACGATATGGGCTTTTCAGCAGAAGATGCTACGGCGTTTGTTATGGACAAATACGGCGCAGCGATAAATGATAGTGATGATGCAAGCCTTCTTGTTGCATACATCGAAGCGAACTTATTGGCGGTTTAGTCACAACAAAATCTAAAATTATAAAATGGTCGTTAAATTTCGTATTCGATATGAACAGTAACGAAAACAAAACAACTGCAGAATTTAATCCGACTGGCGAAAAAGGCATACAAGCCATAACGTTAGCGAAAAAGGCGATTGAATCCGTTCGTAACGATATCTCATGCAATAACGCCCTGCCTGCATGTAGAAAATGTGGAGTGAAACATCCTCCTTTCCATTCCTGCGGCGGCGTGGACAAAGCAGTAAGATCAAAAGAGCTAACGAAAAAGGTGATCGAACTGTTCTGTGGCAACATCTCTACCAAGGAAACTATGCCGAAACGCGAACCGAGCGATATAAACCCTCAGCCCTTATATCCTCGGAGTGTTGAATCAGAAAATAAAACCAAAATCCCCGTTGCTACAATAAACAGATCCGAAGAGAAAGGACAGGGCAAAGCAAAATCGACTGAATTGCATGGTGTTTCAACAAAAACTGCAACTTGCCAATGTTGTAGCAACGAGAGTATTTGGGCAATTGATTTATATAAAATTGATTCGGGGCAACTCTTATGTCCGGATTGTCTTAAGTCATTGAGAAATGCAGCTTCTTGTATAACGGTTTAACATCGAGGAAGAATCTCAAAATGAATAGAAAAAAAAGATTAAAATCAAAAAGAGGCGGCTTTTCACTGCCGCTGGTGATGTTTGTTGTAATACTTGTGCTTGTGATGGGTAACGGCTTGTTGAGTCTGGGATTGCATAGTCGCATCCTTTCGGTTCGAACTTCTTCAGAGATTGCAGCCCGATCCGCTGCCGACGCCGGCGTGACAAGGGCCCTATTTGAAATGAACCAGAAACTGAAAGTCAAACCATGGGATAATAGCACACTGCCGCAGGCGACAGATGAGATCCTGCCGAATACTGACGCAACTTACAGTTATAAAGTTACAGCAAACCCGGGCAGCGTTTACACGGTCGAATCCATTGGCAGATCCGGACTGGAGCAAAAAATAATCTACTGTACTTTGGTGTTGAAGGGACCATTCGAACATGCGCTCTTGACGAAAAAAGACCTCGTTTTGAAAAGCGATACGCTGGTTCAGGGATACAACTCCGGCGATCCATGGGATGCTGACATAGAAGTTATAGTTGCAACACAAAGCACTTTACCCGGGGCAATGATTCTCGGCAACGGAGTAGGAGTTGATGGAGATGTCGCGGTAGGTGTCGGCGGCAATGTTAATACCGTTATTAAAGACTTAGGTGCAACCATGCACAAAAAGTATGCTTTGCTTCAGAACGTAGACCTGCCGCTCGCAATTCCGCCTGCACTACCAAGCAAGGGTTCAATTACAATTCAGGGAAAAACCTCAACAATCGGGCCCGGCGATAGTGGTCAATATAGCATGATTGACGTGAAACGTGCCACTAATCCGGGAATATTGGAAGTAAGTGGCGGAGATGTCGTGCTATATGTTACCGGAAACCTCGGTCTTGGCCAGGATTGTGAAATTATTATAAAAGAAGGTGCTTCTTTAACCTTGTATCTGGATGGAGATATGGTCGCCGATAACAGTGCCGGTATCAATAACCAAAATCCTCCGGCAAACTTAAAGCTTTACGGTACAGGTACAGAAGGACAGAGCATAATCCTCAAAGCAAAGGGCGACATCCTTGGTGCGATTTACGCTCCGAATGCTAAAGTCACTGTTATGGCCAAAGGTGATATACGTGGCTCTCTTATCGCCAATAGCTTTGAACTCAAGAACGACGGCGATTTCTACTATGACGCGGCACTGAGAAAAGTCACTATCGAAGATGATGCCGTACGCTTCGTAATAATCAAGTGGAGTGAGCTATAAGTCAAGACCGTTAGCGGTCCTAACCGGGTAAACGACCTCGGATAGTCCTTACAGCCGAAACCGCCCCTCTTTCACTGCTCACAATGTGTGCAGTGATCGAGAGACCCAAACACTTAACTATCTATCAAAAGCAAACTCAGAGCTAATGTACCGCCTGGCTTTATTATCCGAACAATCCAACGTGGACACGTACTCTACTTGGTGCCGATCTTAAGATTGTCCTGTATCTTCTTGTAAATAACGCGCGACCTCTCCTCGTTGCCGAAGCTGCTTGTCCTAATAATGAGTTCGGTACTCTTATTAGCCCCTGGTTCTATCCGTATTGTAACGGTCCTGCCGTCTGCGATGTTGCCGACAACCTTGGCATAAAAGACATCTTTGTTTTGTTCGGCAATCTTTATCTCCAACTGCTTCATCGCCGCCAATGTCGCCGCATACACGCTGTTCAAGTCCTTACCGGCCACAGCGTAAAGGCTACCTCTTGAATAAACAGCAGCATCACTACCTATAAGGGTAGGTTTACCACAGCCACACAAAATCAACATCATACCGGCAAAGACGACAAACTTCGAGAATCTTGTAATTGTCATTTTTTCACTCCTTAAAAAAATTGCATTCGAGATTCTCAATTGAACCCTGCTCAGCTACGCAGCTGAGCTTCAACTACAATACAATATCGAGCCTACCGAAAAAATCAACATCGAATTTTTATTTTTTCTTCATTTAACTGACTTCTCTCCTGCCCTACCCCCATGACCCTTTTAAGGACAACGGCCTGCTGCAATGGCTAATTATGACCTGCTCTTAGTTTATGGCTGATTGCGAGGTTCTACGCCAAGCAGGTGCCGCACGAAGAAATCCATACGCCGCCGGCTGGTATAGGGGATTTCACCCACGCCGTGACCACGACCGGGCACTACTATCAGGTCAAAATCTTTGTCCGCTTTGATGAGCGCATCGACGACCTGCATCGTTGAGGCCGGGTCTACGTTCTTATCGAGTTCTCCGACAGTGAGCAGCAGTTTACCCTGTAGTTTGTGAGCTTGTGTAACATTCGATTGCTCTTCGTAATGAGGCCCAATAGGCCAGCCCATCCAGAGTTCGTTCCACCAAATCTTGTCCATTCGGTTGTCATGGCAGCCACAGTCGGCGACTGCTACCTTATAAAAATCGCCATGAGCCAACAGAGCACGCAGCGCACTCTGCCCCCCCGCCGACCCGCCATAAATACCGACTCGCGTAAGGTCCAGACAGGGATACTTCTCTGCTGCCGCCTTCATCCACAAGATACGGTCGGGAAATCCAGAGTCACCAAGGTTCTTCCAGCATACATCATGAAAAGCCTTTGAGCGGTGAGAAGTGCCCATGCCATCAATCTTCACAACAATAAAACCAAGTTCAGCGATAGCTTTCTGGCGAGTTTGCAGCCCGAATGATTTCGGCACAAACGCACCCTGTGGACCGGCATAAATCTTCTCGATCACCGGGTATTGGCGATTCGGATCGAAATTGCCCGGACGGATGATTATCCCGTAAATGTCTGTTTTGCCATCCCGGCCCTTTGCAACAAATCGCTCCGGTGGACGCCAGCCGGTCTTCAACAACGCACTGGCGTCGGCCCGTTCCAATTCGCAAATGATTTTGCCATCGTTGGCGTCGCGTAACTCGGTGACAGGTGGTTGGTCAACCCGGGACCATCGGTCCAGGAAAAATCGGCGATCCGGAGAAAACTCGATTTCATGCGTTCCATCCCCTTCGGTCAGCACTACGAGACCTGAGCCATCCAAATTCACGCGACAGAAATGCACGTAATAAGGGTCCTGCTCTTCTCGGATACCGCCGGCCCGAAACCAGATTTGCCGTTTGTCCTCGTCCACGCGCTCGACACGGCGCACAACCCAATCGCCTTTAGTGATTTGGTTTTTCACGCGAGAAGTTTGGGCATCATAAAGGTAAAGATGGTTCCAACCATCGCGCTCCGACATCCAGATGATTTCTTTCGTGGCATCAAGGTAATAGTCGTATTGCTTGTATGCATAATCGAAAAACGTCTTGCTATATTCATCGATAATGGCACATGCCTGGCCAGTGTTGGCATCGGCGCTTATGAGCCCCAGTATCTGGTGACCGCGCTGATTGTAGAGAAAAGTAAACTTGCTGGAATCCGGCGCCCAACGAATCTTCGAGATGCGCCAAGGATTCGAGAAAAGCTGGTCCTCAACAGGAATTTGACGCTCGCCGACGACGTTGAACAATTGGGGCCTGGGGACGGCAATGCGGTCGCCCGGTTTGGCATAAGAATGCGTGTGTAGTTTCGGCTGCAACTGGTCTTTAGGTGACGACTCGATGAGGTGGATTTTTCTGTCATTGCCTTTTTTGATTCGCAGTGTAACTATTTTTTCGGAATCCGGCGACCAGTATAGGCGTTTCGAATATGCATCTTCGGCGCTGCCATCGCTGCTTAGTGTAATCTCTTCGCCGTTTTCGAGGTTCCGTACATAAAGGTTGTAGTCTTTTATAAACGCACTCCATTTGCCGTCCGGCGACCCACCGCGTTGTTTCACTGCCCCGGATTTTCTTTTGGTGGCAGCTTTGTTAACACTGTTAGCATCTATGACAGCACTTGAAGCAACTTCTGTGGCGACAAAAACAGCCAGCCTTTTTCCCGCTTTATCAGTTACCAGCCAGACATGTCCTGCAAAAGTGTGCTGCTGATGCTGCTCATCAACCCGGATCGTCGCGTAGTGACGTCTTTGGCTCTCATAGTCCACCCAATAAACCTCCACGACATCCTTCGTATGGTTGATGAATGTAATCGAAGTCTCGTCAGAAGACCGAATGCTTGGATGCAGCTTAGTGTGCGGTCGAAGAGAAGAAGTTATCTGCTCGTCTTTCGGTACCTGGCGAACTTCATAGCTTCGCAAATCGCATTTCCACCGTTTGCCGCCACTGGTGAACTGAAGCTGGAACCCGGGCTCGCTGAACTTCAGCTTCTCGATTGGGAGTCTATCGGCCTGTATATCTTTGCCGCTTGCTTTGGCAAGTGCCCCGGAAAACCGCTTGTGGTCAAATGCCCGTCGGCGTGTGCCGGTTTCTGCATTCACGAGGATATATTCGCGTGCCCCATCGGCCAGGTCATTGCGGTACCAAAACTGAGTATTACCGGTGAGCCAGTGGGGATTGACACGTTGCTTGAACACTTTATTGGCCGTGGTCTTGCGAAGATTGAGCGCACGCTCATAGTCGGAACGCCCACCCTGGGCAAAAACGCTCTGAGCAGTAAAGAGCAACACCGCAAGTACAGTAGATTGGATAACAGTCTTCAGTCCAAAGGAAACTCTCATAGCTTGTATCCTCCTCTTACTGTTCGTAATCATGGAGAGACAATATTCATTCAGGGAATGTCATTATAGCCGCCATAGACCACTCTTGCAAGGATAAAGCCTCAACCGCCGGTCTTCTACCGGCCTGGATTTACTGTTCATACACCTGGGCCCCAAAACTCTGTTAAAAGTAAATCAGATTCGGCCCCCGCCGTTTTGATTCGCAAATCGAAGCTGATGGGAATCGGTCTCTTAACAGGTCATAGTTGCGGAGATAGTGAGAAAAAAATCCTGAGATTGTAACTATTCTATTGACGAGCCTTCTAATTGTTAGCATAGTATACGTGTTGCAATAAGCAGTTTCGCCATATAGGGCATGTAACCAATAAAGGACACCGAAACGGAGAGACAAGGTGGCGATAAGTTCTTTACGAACAGCTTTAATCTATCTTTATGCACGTTACATCCTTTGTCGCCGACTGCTCTTTCTCACGTTCGGCTTGGATGTAGTAATGAGTACAGGAAAACGCTAATACTATTTTACAGGAGGTAAAAATGAACTCGCGGAAATGTGTTGTAACGTTCGTACTTAGCTTAACAATAATTAGTATGGTTATATTGGGTCCCGGCTGCAGCAAGTCCTCCGATGAAGGCCCAACTGAACCGAACACAAGCAGGTCCGATGAAAAACCAACTGAATCGACCGAAAGTAGTTCCGATTCCTTTGAACTCTGTGTCAAATGCGGCCAACTCAAAGGCGGCGATAAGTGCTGCAAGCCGGACCAGGTCAAATGCCCGGATTGCGGATTTGTCAAGGACTCTCCTGGTTGTAAAATGTTTCAGATTTAGCAAACAAGGGCAGGCACAAAACCACCCAAGTTATAAGGCTTG
>JAUWLI010000294.1 GCA_030613765.1 Phycisphaerae bacterium | reverse complement strand
TGTTGTGCCGAGCCAGGCCGAAACCAGCACACAGTTGACCAACAATATCACGATAAATATCCCGATTGTCTCGGCGGCCATGGACACGGTTACCGAAGCGGCGCTGGCGATAGCGCTGGCCCAGGAAGGCGGGGTGGGGGTCATTCACAAGAATCTGTCGGTCGAGGCGCAGCAAAGAGAGGTGGCCAAGGTCAAGCGGAGTGAGCACGGAGTTATTCTGGATCCTGTAACGTTATCGCCGGGCGAGCCGGTCAGAAGGGCCCAGGAGCTGATGAACGAACAGAATGTCTCGGGGATTCCCATCGTCGACGGCAAGAAGCTCGTTGGCATTTTGACCAAGAGGGACTTGAAGTTTCTTAAAGACTACGATGTCAGGATTAGTTCCGAAATGGTGAAAAAGAATCTTGTTACAGGCCCGGCCAGTACGACCCTTGAACAGGCCAAGGAGATTTTACAGGAACACAAGGTTGAGAAGCTGCTTTTGGTCAATTCGGATGGTGCGCTGGAGGGTTTGATTACTATGAGGGACATCGACCGGGTCCAGCAATATCCGATAGCGGCCAGAGACAAGCGGGGCAGGCTGCGGGTCGGAGCGGCGGTGAGCGTTCATGACTATGAGAGAATCGAGGCCCTGATAGCAGCGGATGTTGATATCATCGTACTTGATACCGCTCACGGCCATTCGCAGAATGTTATCGATACCGTAAAGAAAATCAAGGTAGAGTATGATATCGACGTGATTGCGGGCAATATTGCGACCGCTGAGGCGGCGAAGGATTTAATAGCAGCCGGTGCAAATGCCGTAAAGGTCGGCATCGGGCCCGGTGCAATTTGTACTACGAGGGTAATTTCCGGTGTTGGAGTACCGCAGGTATCGGCGATAATGAACTGCGCCGAGGTGGCCGAACCGCAGAACATTCCCGTTATTGCCGACGGGGGAGTAAGGCAGTCGGGCGATATAAGCAAGGCAATTGCGGCCGGGGCTTCGAGTGTGATGGTAGGGTCATTGTTTGCGGGCCTGAAAGAAAGTCCGGGCCAACTGGTTATTTACAAGGGCAGGCAGTTCAAAGAATACAGAGGTATGGGATCTTTGGGAGCGATGGTTAAAGGTTCGGCGGAAAGGTACGGGCAGAAAAGCTCCACGGAGCAGGAAAAACTCGTGCCCGAAGGCGTAGAAGGGCGAGTGCCGTACCGCGGGACACTTGATGCCTTTGTCTATCAACTGGTTGGTGGGCTTCGGGCAGGGATGGGCTATTGTGGAGCACGAAATATCGAAGAGCTGAGGAAGAACGCTCATTTCGTCCGTATAAGCTCAGCGTCAGTGGCCGAATCGCATCCGCACGACATCCAGATAACTAAAGAGGCACCGAACTATTCGGCTGCTGTACCCTTTGAGGACTAAAACTTGATGCTCGATACTCGATACTGGATGCTCGTAAAAAAGAAGGTAATCGGGAATCGAGATACAAGGTACGATTTATGTCGCGTGAGATGATAGCAATCCTGGATTTTGGCAGCCAGTACGGCCAGTTGATAGCAAGGCGTGTCCGCGAGCACAATGTGTACTCGCGGATTTGCCGGGTGGATATAACAGCAGAGGAATTATCGAAGCTGTCGGTTAGTGGGGTGATACTTTCCGGTGGGCCTGCAAGCGTCAGAGACGAAGGGGCGCCGAGGTGTGATGAAAAAATCTTCGAGCTGGGTGTTCCGATTTTGGGTATCTGTTATGGTATGCAATTAGGCTGCCAGATTTTGGGGGCGGAGATTGTCGCCGCCGAGAAGCGCGAGTATGGCAGGACAAAACTGGCAATAGTAGATAAGAGCGATTTGTTTGCGAATATGCCGGATTCGACCACGGTCTGGGCCAGTCACGGGGACCAGGTCGACAAATTGAGCGATGATTTTGTCACGCTGGCGACTACGGCGACGTGTCCGTTTGCTGCAGTAAAACAGAAAGAAAAGAAATTCTTCGGCGTTCAGTTCCATCCCGAAGTTGCGCATACACCGAAGGGCTCGGTTGTTTTCAGGAATTTCCTTTATGATATTTGCGGCTGCCACGGCGACTGGAAGATGAGCGACTTTGTCAGCGAGACGGTGGAGTCAGTACGCAAACAGGTCGGCGGCGCCACGGTGATATGCGGTTTGAGCGGCGGGGTCGATTCGTCGGTTGTGGCTTCGCTGGTTCATAAGGCGATAGGTGAGCAGCTTGTATGTATCTTCGTCGACAACGGTCTTTTGCGGAGGAACGAAGCCGAAAATGTCGTGTCGACTTTCCGGGACCATTTTCATATAGATTTGCGGGTTGTAGATTGGTCTGAGCGTTTTTTGACTGCTCTTGACGGAGTGAGGGACCCACAGCAAAAGCGCAGGATAATCGGCTTTGAATTTATTGAGGCTTTTAAGTCGGAGGCATCGAAAATCGCCGATGCGAAGTTTCTTGCCCAGGGTACTCTTTATCCCGATGTTATCGAGTCAGGCGCCAAAGACGGTAATCCCGCGGCCAATATAAAACTGCACCACAATGTCGGTGGGCTGCCCGCTGAGCTGGGTTTTGAGCTGATTGAGCCGCTGCGGGATTTGTTCAAGGATGAGGTCCGAGTTGTCGGTGAATATCTGGGGCTGCCGGAGGACATCGTGTGGCGGCATCCTTTCCCGGGGCCCGGGCTGGCGGTGAGAATAATCGGTGAAATTACGCCCGACAGACTTGAAATCCTTCAGGCGGCTGATGAGATTGTAATAGATGAAATAAAATCAGCGGGACTGTACAGAAAGATATCGCAGGCGCTGGCGGTGCTTGTGCCTGTCGGGACAGTCGGTGTGATGGGCGATGAGCGGAGCTACGAAAATGTTATTGCAGTTCGGGCGGTTGAGACGCCTGATTTTATGACCGCTGATTTTTCGCAAATTCCCTACGAGGTGCTTGGGATGATATCGAACAGAATAATCAATGAGGTTCGAGGAGTCAACAGGGTGGTGTATGATATATCGAGCAAACCGCCGGCAACTATTGAATGGGAATAGTTTTTTTGTATTATATATCATGTTTGGCGTATTACGTTGAAATTTGGTCACTTTCGGTTGGATTTTAGAATATGGAGGTAAATAAGCATGAAACGGTTGGTTACAATTCTATCGGCGACAATAATGTTGGCTTTCAGCGGTTGCGCTGTTTCAACGAGCAGCGATGTTGCAGTGAAAAAGTTGCGCTGTGAGTACCGTGTTGATCCTCTGGGGATTGATGTGGTCAAGCCGCGGCTTAGTTGGATTCTGGAATCGAGCCGGCGGGGCCAGATGCAAAGTGCTTATCAGGTTCTTGTAGCCGGCAGTGAAGAAAAACTGAAACGCAATAAGGGCGACCTTTGGAACAGCGGCAAGGTCGAGTCAGACAAAAGCATTCACGTTGTGTACAAAGGTAAAGAGCTGATGTCGCGTATGGGCTGCTATTGGAAGGTCAGGGTGTGGGACAAGGAAGGTAAGGCATCGGCCTGGAGCGAGACGGCGTTCTGGACAATGGGTTTGCTTGAGACCAAAGACCGGCAGGCTCAATGGATAGGTTATGATGCCCCGGTACCACTGTCATACAGAGAAAAAACCGAACCCGACCTGCTTAACTTCGAAGGATGCAGGTGGGTATGGTTTCCAGAGGGTGAGCCGCATAAGAGCGCCCCGATTGGCACGCGGTACTTCCGGAGGAAAATCGCAATCGGCGCCGATCAGAAAATTAAACTGGCGCGTTTCAAGCTTGTGATGGATAATGAAGGGACACTTTTTGTGAACGGCCAGGAGGTGCAAAAGTTTTCAGGATGGACGCCGCCTTACACGTTTGACATAACCGAGAAGCTAATCGCGGGTATAAATTGCTTTTCTATAGTGGCCGAAAATCAAGGTGATAAGCCCAATCCCGCAGGACTCGCGGGTAAGCTGCTCATAGAGTTTGAAAGTGGCGATGCTGTCGCTATTTTGATTGACCATTTTTGGAAAGTATCTAATACCGAGCAGCAAGGTTGGCGGGATGCTGATTTTGATGATACGGCCTGGGCTGACCCAAAAGAGATGGTCGAAATTGGAGCACAGCCTTGGGGAAAGGTCGAGAAACAGGATTTGGTTTTAC
>JAUWLI010000107.1 GCA_030613765.1 Phycisphaerae bacterium | reverse complement strand
GCAATCTTTATGGCAACCACTTCTGCAATCTCAACAAACTTTCTCCAGAACTCAACACCCAGCACCATTTGGCTTATCTCTTCCTGCAAATAAAATCCCATTATCGGTATGACTTTGGCCACCTGCCGGGCGTGGTTTATCAGTTCATCGACAGATTTTCCTCTCAGCGCTGTAAGGCTAAGCAATCCGAGATGATAGCCAAGGTCTCGGGCCAGTTCGGCCTCTTCCACGGCCTGTTTGGTCTCGCCCACAATGCCCGCAATCATTATTGGTTCGCCGCAATTTGTGGATTCAATACATTGTCGTACCGTCTCACTGGTCAACTCCAGCACTGGTCGGTACAAGCCTACTTTTGGATTATGGATGGCAAACTGGGTCGTGTGTACACCTACCGCCAATCCGCCCGAGCCGGAAGCCAAATAATAACGGGTCAATGCCTTTTGATGTTGCTCATCGATTGTATTATCTGCCCGCAGGGCCAGTGGATGTGCCGGAATAACACAACCCGAACGAAGTTTATTGATGATACCCGAGTTCACCATAAAAAAGACCGCAATTAGAACTTGCCATCACGTATATCGTATTTTGTCGGCTTATTTAAAACCTTTTTGCCCAAGGCCACCCATTTCACTATCACAGACACCATTTCCTCAAGCGTTGTCTTCGGATAGCCAAACTGACTGAAACAATAAGATGCATTCGAAAGAAGGGCTGTTCGCGTTTCCCTGGATACAAATTTCGGTTCTTTATCAAGCTCATTGCCGATTTGCTTAGCCAGTTGACGAATCGGGACTGTATCCGGCCCGGTGACATTAAGAATAGCCGGTGGCGATTTTGCCAGACTGATTGCCTGGATGATATAGTCATTAGCGTCTCTCTGCCAGATAAGATTAACGGTACCCATAGTCAGGTCGACAGGGTCGTTGTTCAAAATCTTAAGTGTTAAGTCAACAATAATCCCATATCGAGGCTCATTGGCGTAATTGAGTCTGACTAAGGTCACCGGCGTATTATAAAGCTGCGAGAAATACTCAAACATCCGCTCTCTGCCAAGGCAAGACTGGGCATATTCACCCACTGGCTCTGGTATAGTATCTTCCTGAGCGCCACCACTTTTCATATCAACAAGAGGATAAACGTTGCCGGTGGAGAACGCCACAATTCTCGCATTTTTATAATGTCGTGCTACAAGACCTGATAAAAAGCTGTTCAATGCCCACGTTAACGGCTGATTGCCTGTTGTGCCGAACTTCATGCCGGCCAAATAGAATACGTTTTCTACTTTGGGCAATTCACAATATTGTGATTCATCCAGCAGGTCTGCCTCGATAGTCTTAATCCCTACACTCTCCAATCTCGTCTTGACCGCCTTATCGCTAAATCGCGAAACGGCGTAAATATTCTTGTCGCCCGATGCCTTCTTGAGCATCATCGCCAGTGTCGGTCCCATCTTGCCACCCGCTCCTAACACGACAATATCACCATTCAAAGTGGCAACTACTTTTTTGGTTGCCTCTGTTGGCTCACTTAGAATATCCTCCAGCCCGCGTTCGTCTATTGCAGAAATATCTGTCATACCTTCCTCTATGTTCGATATCGGATTCTCGATTAATTCGATATCGAGAATTAGCTTAACATAAGCACGAGTCGCCATAGGACCCGCACGGCCATAAGTACAACAACCACTAATCCCAGGACGGTCAATATATTCAAAACAATCGAATTACGTCGGTCACCCATAATGTCTTTCTGGTTCGCAAGCCACAGTATTGTAACAGCCATCAGAGGATTACCTACGACTGTAAGGGCCGCGCCAAAGATGATGGCGTCCACTTTCTCGATGCGAGTATTTAGAACAATCATAGCCACAACCATTCCAACCAGCAAAACCAATACAGTTAAACGACGTGACCATGGGTCGCTCAGCTTGGCAGGTTTACCGATTCCGTCGGCTAAAATGCTGCCTCCGATCATCGCGTTTATCACAAACGGATTCATAGCCACAGCAAAAAGTCCGATGCAGAACAGTGTGTGAGCGCCTCTACCAAGTAAAGGCCGTAGTTGTGTCGCCAGCACACCAATATTGTTTGCAGGCTGCCCACGCAGGACTGTACCGGCGGTGATAAGGATCACAGCACTGACACCCGTAATTACGCACACACCGGCGATTGAATCACCAATTCCCCGGTCATAGTCTTTAATTGTCCATCCTTTTTCTCTGACCAAATTACCCTGATACAGTGCTCCTGCTACTGAGAAAGTTGTCCCCAGCAGTGAAGCGATGAGTATCATAGGATCTGTAATACCGGTCTCACCGCGGCTCGGAAAGCCAAGGGATATACCTTCCGGCAGCCTCGGAATCAAACCCTTCAAAACTCCCAAAAAGTCCGGCCGTGCAACAAAGAGATTCACTAAAAAGCAGATTAGTATCAATGCCACCATGCCCTTCATAATCCGCTCGAGCGCCCGATAGACATGCTTCAGTGTAAAGATAAGCGCGATGATTACACCATTGAAAATCAACAATACACCGCTGTCGATAATTTGTTTGGTCCTGTCGCTCATCTGCTGCGGGTCTCCAAAGAGACGCGCTACTCCAAGAGCATCAGCCGCGGCAGCAACTGCCAGATTGTTCGAGAACTGAAAAGCCGTACAGATCAGGCACAGATTAATCGCGATTACTGCAGCGACCGGGCGGCCGAGACGCTGGGCTACCAGTGTGCAGGGCGTTGCTCCACCCACAACACCGATTCGCGCCGCTGTGGTCATATATATACCCATGAGCAGGCCTGTCAAGAGCAGCAGCCAGAGCAATTCGTATCCATGTCTGGCGCCGACATTAGAACTGATAAGTAAACTCCCCGGTCCAAACACTACGCAGGCGGTGATTAGGGCCGGGCCAATCGAACGTAACCACGAGGAACGCTTTTCGAGATTTGAAGCTGTAGATGTTTCAGCCATAGGGCAATTCCTAACTCATTTATGTCATTACACTTGCTCCGGTACTACGAAGGGCTCGCGGTATTTGCGTTTTAAAAGTTTGTTTGCCTCTTCGTGAAAATCTCCGATAAATTTCTCTTTATCGGTATCCATCTTAAGCCACGGCCCGAGAATCCTCGGTGTTGCCTTAAAATCCACTCCATTAACCAGAAGATGCTCATGGAAACGCTCGTAAGAATCCACCATTTCCTTATTTCCCTTGATAGCTTCCATAACATCGTCACGTGACGTTTCCCTGCCGAGCCGGTAGGAAATGTTGCCCATGTGACATAGAGCGCTGGAAAGGTGTCCTTCGGCGATGTCGGCATTCAAGTCGCTTACTTTACGGCTACGAACGGCCTTAATGAAATTGGCATGATGTCCGCTGCCACCGGTTCGCTTGAACTGCTTTATTTTTTTGCCGTTGTTGTCGTATGCCCAGCCGCCCACAATGTAACCATCTTCGCATTGAACTACAACACCGGCCCGGGTTCCCCGAAAGTCATCCATCGCCGAATCACCTTTTGCTCTCGGCAGACCGCGTACTTCAAAGATGATCGGAGCCGGCTTGTAATCCAGAAATACAATCTGCGTATTCGGTGTTTCGCCATCGTCGATATATCCGAACCGTCCACCGATGCTCATCACTCGCCGCGGCAGGGCATTTTTGTCCAGGAACCATTGACAGATATCCGAAAAATGGATTCCATTGTTGCCAAGATCACCATTGCCGGTAGGCCAGACCCAGTGCCAATCGTAATGCAGACTCTTACGCATCAGAGGTGACGTTGGAGCCGGACCACACCACAGGTTATAGTCCACCGACTCGGGAATCGGCTGCGGCCCACTCACCTTTCCGATACTGCCGCGTCGAACATAGACAATACCATATACAATCACAATCTTGCCGAGATTTCCCTCACGAATATACTCGATGGCCTCCTGCAGTCCCTCGTCGCTGCGCCGTTGGGTGCCGGCCTGGACAATCCGGTTATACTTGCGGGCCGCCTCGACCATTTTTCTGCCTTCCCAGATATTGTGCGAGACCGGCTTTTCAACATATACATCCTTGCCTGCCTGGCATCCCCATACTGTCACCAGCGCATGCCAGTGATTCGGCGTGGCGGTAATGATTGCGTCGATGTTCTTGTCCTCCAGCAATTTGCGATAATCGATATAGGTGTCAACTCTCTCATTGCGGTCTTTGATTTTTTTCTCTTCGCGCTCCAGAAAACTTTTATCCGCATCGCAGATTGCCACTACACGCACGCCGGGGATTTTGCGAAACCAGTTAATGTGATTGCTGCCTTGGTTACGAATACCCACTACACCCACGCGGATATCATCGTTGGCCCCTCGCACACGGGAGAAAGGTAACAACAGTGCAGCTCCAGCCGTCACCGAACTCTTCACAAATTCTCGTCTTGTGATACGACTCATCAGCGGCCTCCTTTTATAATTTAATATCACGTCTTAAAAACATCTTGCTCTCATAATACTGTAATCAAGTCTCATATTCCAACTAATTTTGTGTATATCTTCCTACCGTCAAAAATGCTCGTCAATGTCGCTCAGAAGGGCGGTTATAGACATTTCCCGAAGACAATTATTACGATAAGATTCTGATTGAGGGACAATTATTTATGAGCTGATACTTCTTACTCTGCGAATTGCCCTGTCCTTTTCGAGGGGAGTGATGTGACTGAGTCGGACAGCTTCGATCATCGTCGATATTGTTTTATCGTATGTGTCCCGGTCGACGGGGTATGGGATTCCATCTTTACCGCCGTGGGCAAATGAATAGCGGGCCGGGTCCTCATAGGAAGGCTCGGCCCCGTAAATTACTTCTGCAACCAACGCAAGTGCCCGAATTGTCTTCGGCCCCACTCCCTTAAAAGCCACAAGCTGTTCATAACTTTCCGGCTGCCTGTCGCAGAGTAGGTGAAGAATCTTCTCGAGATAACGGCTTCGGGAAAAATCTTCACAGACCACTGGATGAGCTTTAAATTCAGTGTCCTCCAATTGTAACAGGGTCAGTTGCTGGCCTTTGTGTTTGACACTGACCATTTTACTTAGGTTGGATGAGTGTTTCCGCAGAATTTCAATGTCTTTCATCAGTGGCCGGTATCCTGACGAAACAAAATCTACGCTCAGCTCTTGAGTCTTTTTACTATCTCTCGCAGTAAGGTTTAGTGACGGTTGCCTTTTTGCCGCAGTGACGATACCTGTATGCGGTTCACATACAAGGTCTTCAATGTTCTCAGAAAACCAATGATAACGACGGGCGGACACATTAATTTGGTTCATTCCCTGCTGGACCACCGCCCAACTACCGTTTTTCGAAAAGAAAAAGCTGTGGTGATAAATCTGATAGCCGTCCTGGACGAGCGAGTTGTCCACCTTAGCGCTCATCCGGGAATTATAGACCAGATTGTCAGCACACTCACCCGGCAAACTCAGTTTATCTGCCCAGTTGATAATTTCTTGCGGGGTTTTGCGTGAGGTTTTGCCTTTGCCGCCACAGATAAAGACACCCAGTTCTTCTTCCTGATACCGAATTGCCTCTTTTAGTGCGGCAGTCAATATCGTTGTCAGGCCGGACGCGTTCCAGTCAAATGCCAATACTGTGCCTAACGACTGGAACCAGATCGGATCTGCGATCCTGCGGACAAATTCATCCGGTCCAAATTCAGCCACCAGGACTCTGGTCATTTCTCGCCCTAATTTGACCATCTTTGAAAATAACCACTTCGGGCATGTTCCGTAGTCCAGAGTAAATGTTGCGATCCCTCTTTGCATAATAAAACTCTATAGGACAGCTTCTAACAGGTATCTCTGTTAAGCTCGCTTCCCTGTAGTGCTACGGCGTCAGCCAAATACCTCTAAATGATTTTTTGTTTTTGTTGGTCAGGTACTTGTTCAAACACGTTCCGTCTTCACTCAATTCCCCCTCTTCGCATTCACCCGGAGAAGAGACCTTGATGGCAAGGCTGCCATCGTCACTGAGCAGCAAAAACTTGCCCGAATTTTTAAAGCAAATCAGTGCCTCAGGTTTTAAACTGTTTCTAACTGGCTTTAAATTCCGCACCAAAACCGGCGGTTTGTCTTTTTCCCCTGACCAGCGATATAAGGCAAATTCGAGCCCTTCGTTATATGGGCCGGCGATGATAAAAAATGCCTTATGAAAATCAGAATACTCCATGCTTCTTATTCCAAGACCTCCCAAATCCCACAACAACGGCGCACCAAAAATCGGTACACTTCCCCTTTCAATTACGTGCTTAGGATTATTCAGGGACACGACAATCGCTTTTGCACGTGGACTTTCCATGTCAAAGGGGCGGGGATTCCTGAATCCGATGTAGATTGTTTTGCCGTCTGGCGAAGCACAAAGTCCCTCAATATTAAGCCCTGTTCTTTTAGGCGCAAGGCGTTTGCGTTCTGATTTTGTAAGATTTCCCTCGTCAAATCTAGTGGCCTGCCATAATCCTATCTGCTGTGCATGCTTGGTTTTAAGCAAACTCTGGATGAGGGTTCGGCACGGTATGCCAACGGGCCGGATAGTAACGTTCTCATTTTCGGTTTTAACTGACGTGGCAAAAAAACGATATCTGTTCGGACGTATTTTCCCATCCTTGTTTCTACCGTGCGAACTGATCCAATAAATGGTATCGCCGATCATCGTTGCGCCCTCGACGTCGGCCTCAGGGTGTTCCGAATAAATATTAAGGAACTGTGTCAGGTTGTAGAAGAAAACAGGTAGGCCAGACCCATTAATGTTATAAACCCTCAGCACGTTGTTCTCGTCATCGGCCACGATGAACATCTCCTCACTAACGGAAATCGCAGCGGAAGAATCACTGGTTCCACGATAAACGAGAACTTCTTCAAGCAGCTCGTTATGAGCGGAACGAGATATAGCACCAACTTCGTTTTGGGGCAGGTTGCAAGATGCCGGCCCACTGCATATCAATAGATAAAACACGATTTTGCTTGTAACTTTCATTTCAAGCCCCATTTCCATCCGGGATTTCCCGGACCGGCATCCCTGCCGATTCTCTGATTCATAAAAAAACTTTACTACCGCCTCTTCACCGAGCAAAACCCGCTGCACTGTCCCATAATAACATTTTTCGATAAGTAATAACAGCCTCTTATGAATAAAAAATCCTTATTTGGCACGCCGTTTTCCACTCTGTAGCCGGATTTTACTTGAATCGCAGCCGAAGATGTGCTACAATCTATGTAGGTTAATTGAGGAAACAGGGCAGGGTGTGCACCACTGGTGATGGAAGCCCCGTTTTTCCGGAATATCAGGTTGATATCTTTGGTGCGGTCTCCTTCTTGTGATCGCAGACAAATCAGCCGCATCGTAAACGCTAATGCTGGCAAATACGATGTTAGGAGAAACTTTGTAATGGTTAAAAAAATAGAGGAATACTGTCGAAATCGTATTTGTGTATTCTTGACAATCTCGCTGTTTGTCTTGCCTCTAACCATCGGTGCCGGACAGACGGCTATGCGAACGGGGCGGGAGAAGCTTAAAACCAGGGTTACAGTCAGTGTCGTAGACAAACCAATCGAGACTGTACTAATGGATTTGGCCGACCAGGCTGAGATTGACATTATCAAAAGCCCTGATGTTGACTGCAATGTTACAGTCACTGTAACTGATGTGCCTCTCGAAGAAGCCCTGACAAATATTCTTGCCGCGCATGATTTTACATACATAGCCACCGAAAATATGGTCAGGGTTTTACCACTTCCTCCTCAGATTGAACATAAAGAACCGCAAGCCACGAAAATTTATAAAATCACCTATGCAAATGTTGAAGAAGTTGCTGCCGCTTTGGATGATTTCACCTCAAAAAAGGCCGAAATAGGCCTTAGCAAAGGGACCAGCCATATCATAGTTACCGATACAGAAGACAAAATCAGGGCCATAGACAAATTTATAGAGCAAATAGACCGCATAACTTCGCAGATACTGGTCGAGGTAAGAATCTACGATGTTACTACCAAGGAAGGATTCGAATTAAACCCACAGTGGCATATCGGTCGCAATGCGCCATTCATTCCGGGCTCAATCAAGGAAACAACTGAGACTGTAATTGGAGAAGAGAGACAAGATTACGAACAATTTAGAAGAGATGCAAGGTGGTACATGAACCGGGCTAAATATCCTGATGTTAACTTTGTTGACATACAATCAGGTGCTACAGAGACTACAGCTATTTATGAAAGGACAGACAATATTACGACTACGGATGCCGCCAGAACCGACACTCAGACCAGGTATATGGACTACAGCGGGATAACGGACTGGAGCAGGAAACCCTTTGTGGGCGGCTCATTTGACCGCGTCACGGGCGGCACTCTAAGCTTCAGTGTTCTAAACGATGCAATCGATTTAAACTTTGCGTTGACCATTCTCCACACTCAGGTTGAGGCCAGGCTTCTTGCCAATCCGCGAATTCTCGTGCTCGATAATGAAACTGCTAACTTCAGGATTGTACGAGAAATTCCCTATAAGGAGTTCTTGCAGGTTGGCAGGGAGGACCCCATCGATTTTACGGCATTTAAGGATGTCGGTGTCCACCTTAAGGTTACCCCGCATATCGCCAGGGGCGGGATGCTGAGATTACATATTGTTCCCGAATTTAGTGTGCTGGTAAACCAGGGTCTCAATGGTGTGCCGACTGTTGACGCCCG
>JAUWLI010000309.1 GCA_030613765.1 Phycisphaerae bacterium | reverse complement strand
TACGGTTCATTTATTCAATTTAGATTCATAAAAAACTATTCACCCGCCAGCCATTTTCCGACGAAGGTCACAGACATAAAAATTTGTAATACCCTCATTGACCTTGCCCTGCATTGATGGTAATCTATCGCCTTTGCAATTTAAGGAAACTTACTTTTGGAATTATCCTTGCCAATGAAATTGAGAATCGCCGCTTCGGCAGCCACCGGAGCCGTATTGATTGGTCTTTTGTTCTGGCCTTTGGCAGCGCCGCCTGAACCTTTCGGCACTGTGTCTTTACTTGGGGGCACTATGACCGCCTCCGGCGCGGCATTTCTTGCGGTATTGGCATTTTTGACAGGCTTGGCCGCCTATTTTGTCTCCTGGCCTCATGGGCGGGAAATCGGCATCTTAGCTGTACCAGCTGGATTAGCTATCTGGAGCATACGCTCGGGCAGTATGGTTAATCTCATACGACGCACAGCCAACCAGCCGGAACTCTTCGCCGCCCTTAGATGGGAACCGCTTTTCTGGCTGGCTATCGTCACCGCCGGATTTGCCGGCGTGCTGTTGGCACAAAAAATCAAGACCAGGCCTGAGCCCGAAAAGACCCAGGAAAAATCAAAATCCAGGGGAATAATCAACATCAATATAATCATTGCCCTGGTTGCCTCAGTTGTAATAGCCCAACTTTTTATTAACGTATTTGCTCAGGGTATCCGCCTGCCCGACCCAAAAATAGGTTCCGTTGTCGCTCAACCGTGTGTCGAACAGATCGTTTATGGCGTATTTATTTCATTTGGTCTGGCCGCTTTCGCAGTCAAGAAATTTCTCAATGTCAGCTATATCTGGCCAACAATTGCCAGCGCTTTTGTAACTGCCTTTGCTGTAATCAGTTACGGCAGGCAAGATGTGTTACAGCATCTTAGCTCTAATTGGCCCGCGGTCTTTTTCTCTCACGCAACACTTTCCATATTGCCTGTGCAGATGGTCGCTCTGGGCGCCTTGGGCTCTATTGCCGGCTACTGGATGGCAATCCGTTATAATTATTGGCGAAAGCATGGATAAAGCTAAATCGGGGTAAACGGGCAGATTTAATCCATCTTTTTTTCAAGTCTTCCCCGTGGGATAAGTCTATATATTCCAAGTAGTTATACACCAAGCAACTGATAATTGACTTGCGTTATCCAAACAAATCCAAAAATGATTATTTCCGGTCTCCGAATTAGCCGAAAATATAATTGCGTCAAGAACACTGTCTCTGATTCAGGATTAGACGCTAATGTCGGCTAAGTCGTTATGTAACAATTGGATATAACAGCTTTTGACCGCCAAGCGAACAGGTGGCTGGATTTCAGCGTAAAATATAATAAGGCCAGCCGACAAAAGGAGTTAGAAATGTTGGTTCTAAGTAGACAAAAAGATGAATCGATAATGATTGGCGATGATGTCGAGATTACTATTGTTGATGTCCGAGGCGATAAGGTTCGTCTTGGTATAACGGCCCCGAAGGAGATACCGGTCCACCGCATGGAAGTTTACCAGGCTATTCAACGCGAAAAGGCCGAAACGCAAGCCCATGAACAAGAGCATTAAAAGCCGGTAAGGCTGCCTCCAATAAAACTTCAAAAACCGTCCTATTTTGACAATACTGGCAAATAGGACGGTTTTTTATGCGCCAGGTTAATCAAGCCTTTACGAAATTTCTTTTCCACCTCTTAAGCAGGAAGACACAAAGCCGCCTCAATTTCAAAAAATTGCTTAGACAAACGCCAAAATAACACTATATTTGCAAATAAGTATGTAACAGAAACCCTTTAAACCAGGAGGATAAACTATGAGCAGGAACAGTCTTTCAACAAGTGCACAATCAGGCGTGTCCGGCCCACCTGCAAACTCCCGATGGAATGCAGGTTTAGGGATCCTGGTAATCTTTTTAGTAACGGTTATTTTCACGGTTTCAAGCATCGCCTTGGCCGCCGCGCCGGCCAAAAAAATACCTGTTATCTTCGATACCGACATTTGCGACGACATCGACGATACGTGGGCGCTGGTTATGCTTCTTCAATCGCCCGAGTTTGATATCAAACTTATAACAACAGCCGTCAATAACACTCCGGAGAAGGCAAAGGTTGTCGCCAGGATTTTAGAGATAGCCGGCAGAATCGATATACCGATCGGCATAGGGATACAACAAAACAAAAACAACCACAGACAGCGCGAGTGGGTAAAGGATTATAAACTGTCATCATATCCCGGCACGGTTTATCGAGACGGCGTCAAAGCCATAGTTGATATTATAATGAAATCTCGAAAGCCAATGACGGTGATTGCGGTCGGTCCATTGCCCAATATCGCCGCGGCGCTGCAGCGTGAGCCGAAGATAGCCAATAAGGCAAGATTCGTCGGGATGCACGGCAGCGTCTATAAGGGCTATGGGGGCAGCTCAAAGATCAGCGCCGAATACAACGTCAGGGCTTATCCCAAAGCTGTACAAAAGGTCTTCACTGCAACGTGGGATGTCACCATTACGCCTCTGGATACATGCGGGATAATCCATCTAACAGGGGACAAGTATCAGAAGGTGCTGAAGGCAAAGACCCCTTTAGCAAAGGCATTAATTGAAAACTATCGCGCATGGTACAAACAGGGCATACGAAACGGCAACAAGAACCTGAGTGAAAAAGAATTAAACAAAAGAGTCAATCGACAGATCAATTCCAGAAGCACAACGCTTTTCGATACGGTGGGTATTTACCTGGGTATGACGGAAAAACTGGTCAAGATGGAAAAGCTGGGCATTACCGTCACCGATGATGGGTACACAAGAATCGATAAAAATGCAAAAGTGATTAATTGTGCAACGGAATGGAAGGACCTGGGCGGCTACGAGGATTTTTTAGTCGACAGACTGATAAAGTGAAGTATCTGAGCTGGATTTATTCTGAAAAGAGAGAGGACATAGAATGAAACAGGATGTACCAACAATCGCCGTAGTCGGCAGCAGTAATATGGACCTGGTCGTAAAATCGAAGAGGATACCCGCGACAGGCGAAACTATCTTAGGTGGCGATTTCATTATGGTTCCCGGCGGCAAAGGCGCAAACCAGGCCGTGGCCGCCGCCAAATTAGGCGCCCGGGTATTCTTTATAGCCAAATTAGGTGACGATATATTCGGCTCACAATCGCTTAATAACTTCGAGAAAGAAAGCGTCAATACCAGGTACGTTCTACAAACCAAAGATGCTCCTTCCGGCGTGGCCTTAATCATGGTCGATGATGAGGGTAATAACGTTATTGTGGTGGCTCCCGGGGCCAATCACAAGCTGACACCGGAGGATGTCAAAGAGGCAGAATCCGATATTGCTTTATCGGGCGCGTTGGTCGCACAACTGGAGGTGCCGATAGAAACAATCGAATTTGCTGCCGGATTAGCAAACAAGTCCAACGTGCCCTTTATTCTGGACCCGGCGCCGGCCCAACAGCTAAGTGACCAGCTTCTTAAGATGGTGGACGTGCTGACGCCGAATGAAACGGAAGCCCAGATTCTTACCGGCATAGAAGTAAAAGACCCAGACAGCGCAAACGCGGCCGCTCAGAAGCTGCTCGAATGCGGAGTCAAAAAAGTCATATTGACCATGGGGGCAAGCGGATATCTTACGGTGAGCGACGAGGGAACGGAATTTGTCGAAGCCAGGAAAGTAACAGCCGTTGACAGTACTGCGGCAGGGGACGCGTTTACCGGCAGCCTCGCAGTCGGTCTGGCCCGGGGCCAATCACTTTCCGAGGCCGCTTTGTTCGCCAATAACGTGGCTGCTGTCTCCGTGACCAAAATGGGGGCACAATCATCTATGCCGACAGTTCAGGAAGTTGAAGCTTTTATAAGCAAAATGGAGCAATAAAAAA
>JAUWLI010000103.1 GCA_030613765.1 Phycisphaerae bacterium | reverse complement strand
CCAGTTCTCGCCGTCTTCTGAGAAGTAAGCTTCAAACCGGCTGTGATCGCGCGTTACGCGGAGCCACATCGGGTAAGGACGGTCCCAATTATCCCCAGTACTACCCGTACCCGCGCGCCAATTGTCGCGGAACTGGGCTCTGAGATTATTATGTCCCGTCTTGTGCATCATGAACTTTCTGGAAGCAACACCCAGGTTCTCACGAATCTGTATTCCGCCCCGTCTCCAGCTGTCTGCTGGTACTATCGAGTGGATACGTGCCTGGATCATACCAGTGTCTCTGGTCATCTTCACAGTCGTATAACGATAAGCGAACTCGTCGTTATTGCCCCAAAGCTCATGACCGCCGGCGGCAACTACCGTAGTGTCGGTACCCGCATCGTACGTAGAATAGCCAAGCGGTGGTTCGGGTGCATTCTCATTGATCGGGTCGATACCAATATTTCGGTGGACCCATTCGGATACTGTGAAGCTCCAAACGTCGCCTGCCCAGGTATCGGTTCCGTCGGTACTAATAACCTGCCAGTAATAAGTGTTGCCTGCTGCAACCGCCGGCATAGCTAATGTGGTATGTTCCGCGACCACCGCAGGATTCGCCGGCAGTGTGGCAATCGATGCCATTGCGGCGGGATCCGTACCGAAGAGTACCTCCTGGGATGTGGCATATTTTCCAGCCGTCCAGCTAAGGGTCGTCGCCTCTAAAGGCGTTAGGGTGTTCCTACCCGTACTAATGTCCGGCCTTGCATTAACTGCATAAGCATTTGTCAGAAAATCGCCGGAAATCCTGGTTCTAACACCGCCCGTATCGGGACCTTCCCACCACGCCTCGACCCAGTCGCCGCCACCGGCTTCCTTCAACAGAATCTCGATGGCATACTTCTGATCAGCCTCCAGGTAAATCGGGACCGACTTCTGCTCTGGGTTTGCGTCAGGGTTACCGCTGTATCGGTAATGCCAGGCAATCCTGGTCAATTCGGCAACGTCGGGGTTGGTGTTCAACGCCAGTATTTGGCCGTCGTCGGCCGCAACCCAGAACGTATAGTCACCGCTCGTTCCGGGGATCAGATGACCTGACAGTCGGACGCCATAGTCTACTACGGGGGTGTCCCCCCCATATCGCGCATCGGTGACCTCGCCGAAAGCATCCGCTGGGTCCAGCAGATAATGCACACCGTCTACCATTCTCATTATTTCCGGCCACCACAAGTTGGTCCATTGCTCCCAATTGAGAGAGCCGGTATACCATGGGGCTTCATAGAGAGTCGTAAAGCTATAGACAGGGCCTGCAACCCCAAGGGGCTGCTCGATAATCTGCCAGTAGTACGTGGTGTTTGCTAAAAGCGGAGTGCCGGGAGTATAATCTCCCAGCGCTGTTGTTGCGACAAGCGCCAGAGCTGCCGGGTCGGTGCCCAAGTACACATCGTGCGAAGTGGCACTGTCTCCGGGCATCCATGAGAGAGTCGGTGTAAAGGGCACTTTCGTGGCCCCATCTTCCGGACTCATGGCCCAGACCTTTTCATAAGGGGCAGTTGTGAGAATGATATTATCCAACACGGCCTTGTTAAGCGCGGCATTATTACTCGCAGAAACAACCACACCGATAGTAACGTCAGTATTCATCGGGATGGCTATACGAGCAATCTCAGACCACATAAAGAGGCCGGGCAGCCATTCATAGTTGAATTCGCTTATCATCTCATCGCCAGCGCGCGTTATTCGGAGCTCTTTAGGGGGAGCTTCGCCGCCTCTGAGGACACCGTCGCTGCCCTGGTTGGTGTTCACACGCCAAACGAATTGGATGCCGTTCGCACCCGTCATCGCTGTTATAACGCCCTTGGAACCGGCTCCGAGGTCCTCACGAATCGCCGGGCCAACTTTCGACCAGCCTCCACCATTCGTGTTGCCGGCACTTACGAGATTCACCTGTAAGCTGCCGTCGCCCGACATGGGACGGAACACGTAGAAGAATCCGTCAGCGTTGCCCCAGACGTCGTGGCCGCTACCTCGAACTGTCCAGGTGCCTGCAACGTCATCAACACTGCCGGGCTTAGCGGGATTACCGATGTCCTTGTAGCCCCACCCTGCGGGAGGAGTTACATCTGCTAATAGTTCGACTTCGGAAACCTGCATACAACATCCATTTTCGGGGAGTCGAATCACCGTGAATAAAACTTGATAGTGATCGTATGCTACAGCATTAGCAAACGTAATCGGCGTTGCGTTCTTTGTGTTACGCGGCCACGGGTCCACCTGATCGAAATCGGGAACAGGGACAGTGGCAATCAACGTATACGGCCCGTCGATGCCGGCATTCGAACCAGAGATTTCAACGAGAACCGGGTCACGCTCCGGACCGTCATTACCTGTGACCAAAGATATTTCGGTAACAACCTTCCCGCCAAGTGCTGCGGTGACCTGGAAACCGGAGGTTTCATTGTCTCCATCGAAATGAAGAAACTTCGTGCCGGGATTATCATCAATCACCTTCGCCGGTTCTTCATTAGGAATAGGCCAATTACTATTGTCCGGATAACCCTTGATCGCATCCCCTGGGCTGGTAACATCAACCGAAAGCGCCTGTGACGTTCCGCTCAGTAACAAGGTAAACATAAGAAAAACTAAAATTGATAATTTACGCATAATATTCCTCCTTCTAAAATCTATGCAAATAATCTTCCCTTCCTTGGCAACAAGCCAAAAATACAATTTTGTTGTTTTCGACATGCACTAACAAAAACCACCTTCGTACAACGAGCACGATCAGTGTTTACTAAAAACTGTGCGTGTCTCAAACAACTGGCAATAAAACAAGCATCAAAGATCTTCACCAAACCCTGCGCTTGCCTCTAAAAAAAATTAATACTTAACTTCTTAGGGCATGATTAGTACTCCTCCTAATATTTAATTAGATATGTTCTTGCCTACACTCCTCCTTTCAGAGGCCTAACCGGAGCTATAAAGTCAAAATAATAAAGCCGTTCAACACGAAGCACACGTCCTCCGAGATAGCTTTACACCCTGCTCAATGGCTCCTCACTTTATAAATCCAACAGATAGAAAGCCAAAGCTGACTAATCACATTAAGCCTATTTATTAAAATTACCAAATTACCCATGTTCACGTCAAGTAAAATATTATAAGAAGATACAGATTTTTTTAGCAAGAAAAATATCATTATATGGCCATTTTTTTTCTCAACCGTGTTAAAATACCTAACTATTGTATATGCCTGCCCTTACGGGCATTTAGTGGCAATAGATTTGACTAAAAATTCCTGTTGTTGAAAGATTTTTTCCTTTCGCAGCAGCCGTCCCTTTCTGCGAAGGGCATATCCGGTCAATTTAATGCCGTTTAAACCGCATATTGTCCCGCAAAACTTCTCTCTCCATTTAAAAAAAATTGTTATCCGAGGTCTTTTGTATGATTTCGTTGGAGTTAGAAACCATAAAGTCGTTATAAACGTTCGTTCCTGGACCCATCTGTAACAGAAAAATGTTGTCTGTAACAATAGAATCCGGCTTCGGCATCCGGCTAATCACGGCGCCGGGTATATTGTATTTGTTTTCCAATCCGCTTTTTTATTGCAATATCGGACGGTACACATCAGTTTTCCCAAAGGTCAGTAAACAGCAGGGAATGAAAGAAGCCGTGACTCGTTTTTTAGTTGACTCCTGCCATTTTTATTGTAGGATGAAACACGCTTAAAATGTGGGAATCCCGTATTCAAGCGGCATCAAGTCGTGAAGTGGCCCGCGGCAAAAAGAACACAAAATGGGCAACCTCACGGCTGTCCAATAATGGGTACACAATATGAAAAGGTGAGGAACTGAATATGGCAGCGGAAATGTTGAAAATAACGGGACATGGGAAAACACAGCGGTTCGAACCGAACGCAAAGAATACAGTCATCGGACGCAGTCCCCGATGTGATGTTGTTATCGATAGCAGAGACATCTCGCGGGAACATGCCAGGCTCTTTCAGGACCCGTTTGGCCGCTGGATTATTGAGGACCTCGGCAGCAGCAACGGTATATTGATAAACGGTAAGCGGGTAGAGGCATCAGTTGTTTTGCCTGGCGAACCAATAGTTCTTGGTTCCTTTTCTCTGTCGATGACCCCGTCCCCGGACCAGCAAATTAAGCGGGATGATTCCGTCAAGATAACCGCCAACATTACAACGGGCGGCTTCGAGGCAGAGATTATTTCCGGCAAAGACAAACCGGCTGAGACTTTATCCGGGCCCTTCCTGGAACAGTTCGATGGAATCGTTGACCGCTTATCAGAATTGACAAGTTCGTCCGCGTTGTACCCCGAAGTGTGCAGGTGTCTGGCCAAAGGACCGAAAGCAGTTGCCGCGGTCCTGAGGCTTCCGGAAAAAGCTGGGCCAATGCCCGAACGTCCCGACATCCTTGCCTGCCATTTCGGCGATACTTCGGACGAAACGACAGACCAGGAAATGGGCGTCTTTGTTCCGACGCGACTTGCTTTTCGAGTTTCGGGTCATGTGCTGGACAAAGTCCGCTCTACAGGCAAGGCCGCAATGGTCACGACTGTCTATTCGGCGGATACTGATGTTACCTGGACGGCTGTCGAAGCAGACAGTCCCAGGGCCATAATCTGTGTGCCGCTCGGCCATATTTCAAAGGTCGGTGATTTGCTTTACCTTGATATACTAATCGATGAAACTCCACAAGCGACGCCGGGGCAGATGTTTGATTTTGCGCGCGCAGTCTCCCAACAGATTATCTTAACGCGAAAGAGTCTAATCCTAATGCAGGCAAAGGCCGAAAGAAGCCTCTTTGACCATGAGTTATTACTGGCTCGGAAGATTCAGTCGAAACTGGCCCCTGTTATACCGCAGGGCTTATCCGGTGTTGAGCTGGCAGTTAAATACAAGCCGGTCATGTGGGTCGGTGGTGATTATTGTGATATGTGGTCTCTGGCGGATGGTCGTTTGGCATTTGCCGTTGGTGGAGTTTGCGATATGGGTCTGCCTGCGGCCGTTGTGTTGTCCAGTCTTCGGATACTCCTGCGAACTACGATGTCTTTCTGTGGCGAGCCATCCGAAGCTATGAAACACGTCAATTCGCATTTGATTCAGGATTTGCCGGAGGGAATATCTGCAACTTTGTTTTTGGGATTGATTGATCCATCGAAAGGAACTCTTGAGTACGTCAACGCCGGGCACGTGCAGCCTCTTGTCATCCAGTCAGAGTCGGCCGTGGGGCCGCTTGGCCAACCAAATGATTCCGTGCTCGGGATTCGGGACACAGTTTTTCAGACAAAGCAACACAGTATCAAAAAAGATGAGCGGTTGTTAGTTTTCTCTGATGGTGTCACTAAAGGCCAATCGCCTAATGATGAAAAGTTCGGGCTGGAACGCCTGGTGTATACATTAAAATCCGCGGGCGGCCAAACGGCGGCGCAAATAATAGATGCGGTTACAAAGGCCGTGACTGATTTCCGCCAAACACTGCCTCAGCACGATGACATTACGCTTCTTTGCCTCGGGAAATCGTAGAATGGGCACTGCCCACAAAAATAAACTGATCCTACGTGCTTATAAGGCACCATTCCTGTGAAGCTTGCCGCATCCCCGCATATCGTTAGCGGGGACCCGGACTCCACCTCTCCGATGCACGCTAAACGCTATTTTTTCTATTTTCTTGTTGATTTTTCAATTGTTTATGCTATTCTTAGACCCAAGGCGTGTGACATCTTTGAGCGGAATCTTTCATTGAATCGCCTAAGGTAAGAGATAATATGGTCAGGTACCACTATGTGGATGTTCTGTTTTCACAGCAAGGTTGGTCAGTTCTACGACGGATGCACGCAAAACAGACTTAAGCGGCTCGAACTGCACAATAGTGGACAGGTTCAGGCAACGATACGGCGCTGATATTCTGTGTAAATACTTAGGGCTTGAACTGGTAGCGAAAAAGAAAAAGCAAAGGTCAAAAAGATGAGTGAAACGAACACAAATGTAAGAAAGAAAAAACCTTTTTACTCGGATTTGTCTTTCTGGGCCCTTTTTGCATCTAATCTGATAGTGATAGCATGGGCACTAAAAGAGGGATGGTCGTTGGCAATCTTAATGTGGATTTACTGGAGCCAAAGCGTCTTTATCGGCATCTTCTGGTTTTTTAAGATATTAGCCCTCAAAGAGTTCTCCACTAAGGGAGTTAAAGTCAATGGCCTTCATGTGAAGCCAACTAAAAAAACTAAAAATGAAGCGGCTGGATTCTTTCTTATCCATTACGGACTTTTCCACATTGTTTATGCACTCGCTTTGGGAAAGGAGTTTAAGTCTGTGCCGATATTTCAGCTTTTGGTGTCGGTAGGTATTTTCTTAGTTTATCAGTGTTATTCATTTTTCTATAACAAAAAATGGGAAGCTAAAGGAAAACCAAATATTGGAACAATGATGTTTTTTCCCTATGCCCGTATTATTCCTATGCACCTTACGATGTGCATAGCATTCAGCGAATGGGGGCAAAAGCAGACATTAGCGCTGTTCTTATCCCTCAAATTACTGGCAGATATCATCATGCATATGGTTGAGCGCAGAGGTTTTGCTGATTATGAAAAGATAAACAGTTCTCCTGTTTAAATCCTCCAATTCCTGCCCCGTTAGAAGTAAGGCGTATTAGCAGTGTCCACTTTCTAACATGGCTAAAAACTAAGCACTCAAAACTAAAGGCGTTACGCAGACCGTGTCTCAATTTTCTTCCCGATGATGATTGCCGGTACCACGCCTTCCGGCCTTCTTCTGAAGTATTCTCCCATGACCGGTGATTTCTCGGACCTTGGCTTCAAGGACGATGTTTATAAAACCGCTATATGAACCAATCCCTAAGAGTCGTTTGTGTTGCATCGTCCACTTCTTGTTGCGGCTGAGGTCACTGTAGTCAGTCTTATATTCATCCTGAACCACTTGACCATTGATAAGACAGGTCACACCTGATTTACGCACGCGGATTTCCGCTGTGTACTGCTTCCAGGGTTCCACTACGTATTTCCTGAGACACGGATTGTTAATAATCGAGTGTCCGTTGATATCTTCCAGGCGTGCCATCCGGCCGCGAGTGTTTAGGCTCCAGGTGAAGGGAATCTTTCCTTTTGACAACAGAAACGCAATGTTGCCTCCCGGCTTCGTCGTCACGAAGGTCACGATGTAATCGTATTCGGCTGGGGGTTTGTATGGAAAGTTCATTCGGGCTGCTCGTGTATCATCAACTACAAGCGCTCCTGAAATGAATTCCCACCGACCCGTCACCACCTGATGGATTGGATTCGATAACTCCAATAAGTTAACAGTGCGAGATTCCTCGGGGCCTGCTATGCTTATAGCGACCAGGTAGGTGACGAGAATAAGTGCCATAATTGCGATCGTAGGTCGATACGTTCTCATTTTGGACCTCCTTTCGGGTCAAATTTTGTTTATATGCTTTCTGCATAAATATTATACTTGTTTATTAAGAACAATCAACATTATCTTTGCACTCGCAAAATCTGCTTTATTTACGTGCTTATAAAGCACTTTCTCTTTCCCTTTTCCCTTCTCACTTTTCCTTCATCATTCGAAATTCCTTGCAGCATTTATATTTCTGAGTTTATCTTGAGCGTAGTCGAAGGAATATTCGATATTCATTCAACGTCATTCTGAGCGAAACGAAGTGAAGCGAAGAATCTCATTTTTGATTTTTCCATTGTATTTTTGCATTTTTCATTTTGATATTTGCATTTATTTATGCTATTCTGTTCCCGCAACTTGATAAAGAAACCGGGGATTTTAGCGCACATACTATATATTAACGACTATATACTAAATACTAATTATGGCTTGATTGACAACTGAGGATTTCGCTTAAAACGCCGCCTAAATACTGGCAACTGGAAACCGGCGACTGGAGACTGTCGTCTATCTACTGCCAACTGGCAACTAAATATTATATATGAGATATGAAAATGGCTCCAAGGGCAAAAAAGCTATCTACGCCTATTTCAACAATGATTACCACGCCTACGCCTTCAAAAACGCTAAAACATTGAGAGAGCAGTTTTGTGGTTCTTAATCCGCGGTACGTTTTTCGTTTTGCGTATGGAAGCCATTTTCCTCAAATAAATCTTTGATTTTAGTTCCGAGAAACAGTATAATTTCATATTATGAGAGCAAAAGATATTAGCATCACCGAGAAAAAGTATTTTTATCTGTTAGTTGGTGTTAAAATGAGATTAAGGAGACGAAAAATGCAATTCGGAAACTTTTTTAAGAAAAATTTGGTGTTGCTTGCAGCAATTACGGCTGTGTGCTGGGTTTGTATTGGGCAATCAGCCTTGGCAGGCTCTATCGTCAGCTGGGGGAGAATGACTGTAAATAGCAGCGACTTTGTAAAAAATGACTTTGTCTCTATCGCCACAGGCAGGTATCACAATCTTGCCCTAAAGAAAGATGGCAGTATAGTCGGCTGGGGCGATAACTGGCATGGTCAGGCCACGCCGCCAGATGGTAACGACTTTGTCGCGATCAGCGCAGGCGGCTGGCATAGTCTTGCCCTTCGGTCTGATGGCAGTATAGTCGGCTGGGGCTACAACGACTATGGTCAGGGCACACCTCCAGAAGGAAATGACTTTGTGGCAATCGCCGCAGGTGGGCGTCATAGTCTTGCCTTAAAGAAAGATGGCAGTATAGTTGGCTGGGGTCGTGACTACTATGGTCAGGCCACTCCTCCAGCAGGAAACTACGTCGCTATCGCAGCAGGATATGAGCATAGTCTTGCCCTAAGTCAAGATGGCCATATAGTCGGCTGGGGCAACAACGATTATGATCAGGCCACCCCTCCAGCAGGAAACTACGTCGCTATCGCTGCAGGAGGGTGGCACAGTGTTGCCCTAAGGCAAGATGGCTGTATAGTCGGCTGGGGCAGACAC
>JAUWLI010000308.1 GCA_030613765.1 Phycisphaerae bacterium | reverse complement strand
TGCCAGAGAAAAGTACCTGGAAGCCTCGGGAGTGTTTCCTTTCTGCTTATAAAAATAGCCAAGGTAATAATATACAATAGGATAGGTGCCTGCGAAGCTCATTTTGCTTTTCACAGGACGCAAGAGGACTTCGATTGCCTCATCCCATAAACCACAGTTGCCATAATCAACTGCAAGTTCAAGATAGGATTCCACTTCACTCCTCATCTTTTTTGTTAAATTAGCCAATGCCTTTTTTGCCCTGGTTTTCGATCGTAAGCCAGATTCGGCAAGATACAATTCATTCATCGCCAAGAAATTGAGTGGATCAACAGCAATAACGTCCAGTGCGATTTGTTTTGCCTGTTTGAACCGGCCAAGTTTCCGCAATACGGTAGCTTTTATACTCAGAGCCTTACTATTCAAACCATTCGTGGATAAAGAACGACTAATCTGCTCCAGAGCTGATGCGTAATCCTGTTTTCGGCACGACAGTTCAGCCAACTGATAATAAGCAACTGAATGAAACGCAGAATCCCAGGTTGCTCTATAAAACATATCATACGCTTCATCAAATCTTCTCTGAGCCCTCAGGGCAAGACCAAGGTGATAATACGCCTCAGTACATCCGGGCCGAGTGTACTCTTCCGATATTCTTTCAATAGCCTTTCTAAGCTTATGCTCGGCTTGCTCGAACATTGCACGCTTATTGTAATTAATACCGAGGATTGTGTTTGTACGGCTGTCGCCGGGGTCTCTTCTCAAAGCTTCCTCGTAATAAGCGTAGGGATCTACACGTGGATTATGAATCTGCTCCAATCGCAGGCCAGTCAGGTAAAGCTGCTCAATATGTTCTATATCATTCGGAGGGGGCGGTGCTTTTACAACTTCCGGCAATTCAGGATTGTATTCCCTTTTCACGGGCTGATAGGCAATCAAAGTTTCGTTTAAGGATGAAAGTAAAGTAACCTTCAAATCCTCTTCCTTCGTGCCAACAGGGACAGCCACTTCTCGTGTAAAAGGTTTGGCGGGGCCAATGTCGATTCGCTGCTCAAGAAGCAACTTATCATCAGCCTTAAGAAGCACCTTGGCGCCTGAATACTGTGATGTTGTGTAAAAACCTATTTTTGTAATATTATTAGATTTAAGCTCAAGATTCACAGCAGCATTTATATTTGCATTTTTGAACCCCCCGATATCCCGAACCGGATACCAAAATTGCTTAAAAGTCTTCACCTCGTACGGTTTTATCCAGCTATAATCCGGCTGATTGTCGGAATATGCCCCCACCATAAGCTCGGCATACGGGCCATCGGTGTCAGTCAGAATTTTATCCCACATTCGGCCTCGTGGGCCCGGGCTCCATTCCCACAATTTCGCGCCACAAACAATATGGTGGTTTCCTACGTGAACAACGCCAGCCTGTTTGCCGTGGTCATAACCGCCCGAGAAATCTTCCTTAAGGTCCCAGGCAAAGAAAGAAACGGGTTCGGGGTGGTTTTTCCACCAACTCAGGTCCACACCTTTATAGTCAAAGCCCCGGTACACTTCGTTTGACACAGGCCAGTGGCTAAAATCATTCTTCGAGTGATACGTCGCAGCCTGTACGCTCGGTGGAAAAATGACCTGGTAATCATAATTTGCGTGGACGGCGACATTTGCCCAATACAGTATCGAATGCGGAAAGGCGGTGCGGTTGAAAATCTTGACTGTCGCTTCCATATAGGATTTATCCGGATACAAAGTAATGCCGATTATCCATTTCATCCGATGTCGGCGTTCCAATTCACCAAACCAAATAGTCTTACTACCGTCGGGATTCTCCGCCAGGGTATAATCGACCGGCATATAGGTTGAATTTCTGTGGTGGTGAAAGACACACCATTCAATTCCTCCTGAAATCCAGGCTCCGAGCATTCCTATCAAGGCCGGCTTAATGACATGCTGGTGATAAAAGATCTCGTAATTGTTGGTCTTGTCGACGGCCGAGAATAGTCGGCCACCAAGCTCCGGCACAATTGAAAGCCTAATATAGTCGTTTTCAAGATATAGGGCCTTGTAAGCTTTCTGTTCCCGAATATTGGTCACCCTATCCTGGAAAGGGTAGGGATAAATCTTCTTTTTTGCACCCTGATAAGATTCGTGCTCATAAAACATCGGATTGAGATCCGGGGGGTCCAGTCTATAGGTGGGAAGAATAAGGGATTCTTCCCACACTCTGACGGAGGATTGACCAAGAGCAATTGTGATTAGAAAACAGACAAAAACAGTAATCAGAAAGTACTTTTTGACCATGATTTCGTCCTTTCGATGAATGACTACCAAGATATTTTCAATCTCCAATTAAATCCACGGGCATTTATCTCCGCAATTAGCAGCTTGAGCTAATTTGATCACCGACTACAAATCAGCAGCAGCTAACATAATACCACGTCATGCAGTAGTATCAGAACTTATACACCTGAACAAGCACCGAATAGAAACAAAATTGATGAAGTATAATACTGTATTAACAATCAAGAATCCAGCTCTTTGCTCAAAGCCAGCACGTTCTTTGTCAAATCGACAAAAAAAGGAAACCAAAACATTTGTACATTCAAAGATTGGTTTGATACAATATCACAAGTTAAGCTCGGTTGTGCAACTGAGCGGATTTATATAGCAAATATTAGATGAAATTTCCTGTCAATTTGTCTTTTTTCGGAGGATATGCGATGCAAAAGTTTATCTCCCGCCGGAAGTTCCTGAAGACCACTGCTGCTGGCAGCGCCGCCTTGGCCCTCTCGGCTACGAGCTACTCCCGCGTCATCGGCGCCAATGACCGAATCTCAATCGGCATCATAGGCTGTGGCAGCCGTGGAGTTGGTGCTCACATGACCGGCGTACACAAACACGCTGAGAGCGAAAACATAGAAATCACGGCTGTGTGCGACCCGTGGCGGCTCCGTCAGGAAGCCGCCGCTGCCAAGGTAAAAGAATGGTATGGTCGTGACGCACGGAAGTTCTCATCGTACCGTGACTTGCTGGCCTTAAAAGATGTGGACGCTGTTATGATCGCCTCGTGCGACCACCAGCACACCACGCACCTCCAGGCCGCTGCCAGGGCTGGTAAGGACGCCTACTGCGAGAAACCATTGGCCAAGAGACTCGATAGACTCAAAAACGCCTGCGACGCTGTCAAGAAGGCTAAGACGGTCGTCCAAATCGGCACTCAGTTGCGGAGCCTTCCCAGTTTCACAGGGTGCAGGGAACTCTACAAAACGGGTATCCTCGGCACTGTGGGGCGGATCGAGCAGTGCCGCAACGGCGAACGACCTTACTGGTACTCGTATGTCAAGGACGTCAAGGAAAAGGATGTGGACTGGAAGGAGTTCCTGATGGATCGCCCTTCCCGTCCGTTCGATCCCGTGCTTTACTCGGGCTGGTATGGTTATAGGGAATTTTCCGATGGGTCAATTCCCGGACTGGGCAGTCACTTCATCGACCTGGTGCATTACATCACGGGCGCCAAGTTCCCAACAAGCTGTGTGTGTCTGGGCGGTACGTTCACGTGGAAGGACGAGCGCAAGTTCACCTGCCCCGACCATGTCCAGGCCCTGTGGATTTACCCTGATGGCTTCATGGTCAGTTATTCAACGAACTTCGGTAATGGGAGCGGCAATAGCTTCAAGATATTCGGCGATCAGGGTGTGCTGGACATGGTCAACTGGACTGCGCCGGTACTGACAGCTGAAGGCGGAGGCAAGAGAATGGGCCAGATACGAGGTAAGAACCCGGTCAAAGAAGTCCCACGTCCGGACCACTTCCTTGATTGGCTACAGTGCATCAGGACCCGTAATACGCCCAACGCCTCGATTGACGCCGGTTACCAACACGCGGTAGCATGCATTATGGCGATGCAATCCTATGATACCGGCCGCCGAACAGTTTACGATCCTGAGAAACGTGA
>JAUWLI010000007.1 GCA_030613765.1 Phycisphaerae bacterium | reverse complement strand
CTTTCTCAAGCGACATATGCATTCGGCTGACCTCTGCTTTGAGGCACGCCTTGCAGTTTTTCCTGTCCCTAAAATGGTCTATGCGTTATCATAGAACTGTTGGTGCCGCACGGTCAACGTAAACGCAGGACTGAGCATCAGCAGCGTCGAATTGATACCGGCTGAGTCGTAGCAGGCAGAGCCAGAGCCGTTAGATCTCTCCGCCAAAACAGAGTCGGCAATTCATAAGGATAGATCATGAGTTCTAAGACACGACTGGATAGGAATGTTAACCGACGGAATTTCCTTAAGGCGGGTGTTGCGGCGTGCTCCGGTATCGTTGCGGCCGGCGCGTTTCCCGTATCGGCTTTGGCCAAGTCAAAGTCGCCCAACGAGAAACTGAACATCACCGTCGTCTGCGACGAACGCCCGAATGTGGTGGTCCTGTTGGCGGATGACCTGGGTTTTCAGGACATTGGCTGCTACGGAGGTCCGGTGAAGACGCTGGCGCTCGACGCTCTGGCCGCGAAAGGCGTGCGCTTTACGGATTTCTACTCGGGATGCGCCGTATGTTCGCCTTCGCGGGCGACACTGCTGACGGGAAGACATCATATCCGCACGGGCGTATATAGTTGGATTTCGGACCACCACCAGAACTCGCATCTTCTGGAACGAGAGGTCACGCTGGCTGAGATTCTGAAGGGTCAGGGATATGCGACTGCGCATTTCGGTAAATGGCATCTGGGTTTGCCAACAAGCCAAAGAAACAAGCCCGCGCCGAGTCAGCATGGGTTTGACTACTGGTTTGCAACGGGTAATAACGCTTCGCCAAGTCACAAGAATCCAGTGAATTTCATTCGGAACGGGAAACCGGTTGGCAAAATCGAAGGCTACGCGTGCCGGATTGTTGTTGACGAAGCTATCTCATGGCTGGATGAAGAGCGTAACCCCGACAAACCGTTCTTTCTGAACATCTGGTTTCACGAGCCCCATGCCCCCATCGCGGCGCCGGACCAGATCGTTTCGCAGTACGGGGACCTAAATGATCCCGCAGCGATCTATTCCGGGACAATCGAAAATACGGACCGAGCCATCTCGCGGCTGCTTAAGAAACTGGAAGAAATAGATTCGCCGGAGAATACGCTGATCGTTTATTCATCGGACAACGGCAGCTATCGGGCCGATCGCATCGGCGCGTTGCGCGGCAAAAAGGGATCCAATTTTGAAGGCGGCCTTCGAGTTCCGGGGATCTTCTATTGGCCGGGCACGATTGCGAAAGGTCACATTGAACACGAACCGGCCGGATTGGTCGACCTGCTGCCGACGGTTTGTGGCCTGATCGAAATCGACAAACCTGAAGGTGTTCACCTCGACGGTTCCGATCTCTCACCGCTGCTGATTGGTCGCGCAGGCAAATTCACTCGCCACCAGCCGCTCTTCTGGCTCCTGCCGTCAGCAGGCCCCGCCGTGGCGATCCGGGACGGCAACTATTCGCTGGTGGCGGATCGCGGCTACGCGTTTCCGAAGGACAAAGAGACAATGGTTGCCCTGATGAAGCAAATCGAAGAAACGCTTCGAAAGAATGGCACCCTTGAAGAAGAGATTCGCGGCAGTACTTTGCAAGAACAAATGTTTGAGGGATTCAAAGACAAAGAAGCGGACAAACTCCGTGGTCAATATATCCGCTTGAACATGTTTCAGGAAAGTTGGATTCCGTCAATCAAGTCAGGCTCTTATCGCCGGTTTCAGTTGTTTGACCTCTCCATGGATCCTCAGCAGAAGAACGATCTATCGACCCAACTGCCGGACGTCCTTACCAGGCTCAAGAAGAAGTTGCTCGAAATCAATGCCAGTGTTATGGCCGACGCCCATGACTGGCATCTGGATTAATCCCGTAGGGTGCAAAAAGTCATCTGCCCCCGTTCTTTGCACGAGTCTTCATGAAAGTATTTCATATTCACTCTGCTTGTCTTGAGTAGGGCGGAGGAAATCCGACGTTACTCAAGACGGACCACCGCACGGGAAGCAATAGTCGATGCCAGTGACCCCGGGTCAAGATTGCCATGATTCGCCGAAAACAGCGCAAGAACCAGCAGAAGGCTCTATGTTTCGCGATTCACTTATACCTTCATCTCCAGCGGTCCCCAATCATTGCGGGGCTCGCGCCAGGCCAAGTCGTTGATCTTCGGGTCGCTTGTGATTTTGCCGGCTTCGTTCAGCACGAGCTTCTTTCCAGCGCGGGCGCAGAGGTTGCCGAGCTGGATGTTTGCGGTCATGGGACCGGAGTAGCTGAAGTTGGACTGACTGAACTTGCGCGGCTTCTCGCCCTTACAGGCCATGAAGAACTCCTTGTGATGTCCGGGAGAGCGTTCGAGCAGTTGTTTGGGGCGGCCGAACTCTTTGCGCCTCGCATCCGGGATCAGTATCGCACTGTTCCAGTAATCACCATTTACCAGCATTTTCCCCTTGGTGCCGATGACCAGATTTCCGGTTCTCGGCAGTTTGCGCCCGTCGACCTTGAGTTCCTCAGGATTCTCCGGCATGATAGGCTTTCCGTCTTTATCATTGCCCTCGTACCAGTAGGTGGTGAACCCGGGCCGGCCACCTTTAGCGCGATAGGTGCATTTGACCACCATCCCAGCCGGCCATTGATCCTTGACGGGTCCGGTCATGACGATCGGCTCGGCGGTGGCAGCGTAGCCTGGTTCCATGATCGCGTAGATTCCGTCGGTGGTATGACAGGCCATATCGCCCAGTGCCCCAGAGCCAAAATCGACAAAGCCCCGCCAGTTGAACGAATGGTAGACTCCCTTCTTGTAAGGACGCATCTTGGCCGGGCCGATCCATGCGTCCCAGTCCAGTGTTTCGGGGACCGGATCTGATCCGGCCGGACGGTCGCCGCCCTGAGGCCAGACTGGGCGATTCGTCCAGGTGTGAAATTCCTTGATCTCACCGACCGCGCCGGCCTTAACGTATTCGTACGCACGCCGCCATCCATCACCCCCGTGGCCCTGGTTACCCATCTGGGTTACGACCTTGGGATTCTTTGCGTAGGCTGCTGCCAGCAGCTGCGCCTCGCGAACCGACCAGGTCAGCGGCTTCTCGGTGTAGCAGTGAATGCCCATGGAAACGGCGGTCATCGACGGGGCAAAATGGCTGTGATCCGGAGTCGCCACGAAAACGACATCGAGATCCTTGCCGTGCTTTTCGAACACTTTCCGCCAATCCGTATACCCGGCCGCGTTCTCCCAGCCTTTCTTGCCGTGGACACCGTTCCACCGGGATTTGTCGACCTCGGCGAAGGCGACACACTGAAGGCCTGCCCCATGGGATTGGCCCGTATGGGATCCAGCCTGTCCGCCCGCTGCGATAAATCCCACCTGGAGTTTTTCGTTGAGTCCCTGGGCCCGGATTAGGCTCGGGAAACCAATAGAGCACGTGGCTGCAACGGCAGCGGTGCGTTTGATAAACTGACGGCGTGTAATGTTCGACATGAGCTTTACTCCTTAACTTTTAATGAATGAAAAAATCGGCCCTTATTCTAATCGTATCCGACTGGTTGTTGCCACAAAGACAACCTTGCGCAGCGTTGACGCATGATTCAAACAAAAAATGCAACGTCCTCTGTGGTAACCCATTTCACAAATCAGATAGGATACTAGCCTATCTATTTCAAACATCCTACTAAAAAGTGACAGAGGTGTCAAGGCCTTTTTTCCTGAAATTCGTCATTCCTGGATCTCAGTCGGCCCCCAATGATTCTCTTGAAGCGATATCACCACCATGAGAGAAATCGAAGGATCAACGTGGAACGGCCCGAGATCTGCATGGAACACGTACCGAGAGGGCATTTTTGTGCAGGTAACACGGAATTTTGTGATCTGGCCCGCATTTTTGTGGCTTCATAGAGGATTCAATGACCTCTGCTTTGAGGCATGCCTTGCAGTTTTCCCTGCCCTAACAATGGTTTATGTGCTATCATAGAACTGTTGGTGCTGTACGGTCAACGTGGACGCAGGACTGAGCCTCAGCAGCGTCGAATTGATACCGGCCGAGCTGTAGCAGGCAGAGCCAGAACCGCTGAACGTCTCCGCCAACACGGAGTCGGAAGTTCACAAGGAGAAATCATGAGTTCTACGACACGACTATATAGGAATGTTAACCGACGGGACTTCCTTAAGACGGGCGTTGCGGCGGTTGGAGGGGCGGGCTTGCTTGCGCTTAGCGACAGCAGCATTGCGTTTGGCTATGGTGCCAACGAGAAACTAAACGTCGTCTGTATCGGTGTGGGCGGCAAAGGGTTCGATGACGTCAGGAACGTCATGAGCGAGAACATTGTCGCTATTTGCGACGTTGACACGAAACACGCAGCCGCTGCTTTTAAAATGTTTTCCGAGGCAAAGAAATACAGCGATTACCGCAGGATGCTCGATAAGGAAGAGGAGAACATTGATGCGGTTGTAGTCGCTACGCCCGATCACGTGCATATCCCCGCCAGCGTCATGGCAATGAGGATGGGTAAACACGTCTACTGCGAGAAGCCACTCGGCCAGAACATCGCTGAAGTCCGGCTGGCAACCAGAGTAGCAAAAGAAACAGGAGTGGCTACTCAGATGGGAAACAGCGCGCATACCGGCTACAACTATCGCAGCGTAGCAAAGATGATTAAGGACGGAATCATAGGCCAGGTCAAAGAAGTCCACTGCTGGTGCGATAAGGCATGGCCCCCCGGCGATCGTCCGAAGCATAATCCGCCTGTACCGAAGCATCTTAAGTGGGACCTCTGGCTGGGCCCGGCCCCCGTTCGCCCTTACCACCCCACCTACCACCCGGACGGCTGGCGCAATTGGTGGGATTTCGGGAACGGTCGGCTCGGTGATATGGGCTGCCACATGATCGACCTTCCGTTCATGGCGCTTGATCTCAAATACCCGCTTACGGCAGAGGCGGAAAGCTCCAAACCCGCCCACAAGGAAAGCGCACCGGGCTGGATGATCAGCAAATGGACCTTTCCGGCCAGGGGCGAACTGCCACCTGTTCATCTGACATGGTACGACGGCAACGCCGGTAAGCGTCCACCGTTGCAGAAAGAGCACAATATGCCGGACTGGCCCGAAGCGACACTTTTCGTAGGCTCCAAGGGTATGCTGATAGCCGACTACGGCCATTTCAAGCTATTCCCGGAAGACAAATATGAAGGCATAAGACGACCTAAGATGCCGCGCAAGCCTTCCCATGTGGACGATTGGATAGAGGCATGCAAGACCAACGATCCACTCAGGCCCGGCACCAACTTCAGCTACGCAGGTCCGCTCACAGAGACAGTCATCCTCGGAATCGCCGCATATCGTGCAGGCGAAAAACTGTCCTGGGACTCGAAAAACCTCAAGTTCACCAACAACCCGGAAGCGGAACGATTCATCAGACGTGACCAATACCGCAAAGGCTGGGAAATATAGCTATTCGCAAGATTTTCGAACGGCGGAACGGAATCCGGAATTCAGGTTTAGATTTTAACACAAAGAGAGTGAATATGAGAAAGATTATATTTACGATTATATTAATGTCAGCTTTGAGTGCTGGAGCAGAAAACGACTTCAGTGCATGGTATAATAGCGACAAATGGGACGTAGCTGGAGATGCCGCGCTCAACTCGGATAACATAAGACGATTGGTCGGTAAGGCTGGCGATGGTGTTCTGATAAACGGCAAAGAAGGCAAGTGCCCCAGCCTCGTCACTAAGCGGCGCGATTACCGTGACGTTAAATTGCATGTGGAATTCATGGTGGCCAAAGGCTCGAACTCGGGCGTGATATTCCATGGCAACTATGAAATCCAGATTCTCGACAGCTACGGAGTTAAGAAGCCGACTGCGGGACATTGCGGGGGGGTATATCCTCGGGCCGAGAGCAAGCCTACGTACCATCACATCGATAAGGGCTCTCCCCCCAGGGTCAACGCCGCTAAACCACCGGGCCAGTGGCAGACGATGGATATTATCTTTCAGTCGCCGAGGTTCGACAAAACCGGTAAAAAGACGGCCCATGCCAGATTTGTTAAGGTTGTGCACAACGGGAAGGTGATCCAGGAAGACGTGGAGGTGCCGTACGCCTGCGGTCCGAACTGGAACCGCAAACAGTATCCGCAAGGACCCATCATCATACAGGGCGATTACGGCCCGATAGCAGTTCGCAACGTACGCATCAAGGAATGGAAGGCAGACGAAGATAAAAAACTGAACGTACCGCCTGAAGGGTTCACTGCTCTCTTTAACGGCAAGGACTTCTCCGGTTGGAGAGTGCATCCCAAGGTCAAAGAAATGTGGTCTATTGAGGACGGTGTACTCAAGTCACACGGTCTTCTCAAGGAATGGGGTGCGGACCTGGTGACTGAGAGACAATATCGGGATTATGTGCTGATGGCCGATTTCCGGATGCCGGCAAAATCCGATAGCGGGATCCACTTCCGGGATCTGGCTCCGGCGATGATTGGAAAGTTTGGCGACGCCGAACAGTTCAACATCCGGTCCAAAGGCGGCATGGGGCAGTTGGAAAGTTTCCATTTCCTGCCGGAGAACATGAAACTGACTGAGGAACAACTTCCTCACGTCAAATATATTGATCCGGAAATCGGCCTCTGGCACACTGTTAAGCTGACCGTGGTTGGTAAGAACCTGACGGCAGAGCTTGATGGTGAGGTCATTCTTGACCGCTTTGAATATCCGGAAGGAATACTCAGCACAAAACTCAATGCCATACGGTTTCAGAAGCATCGCTTCACCGACGGCGATAAACCGGGCGAGAAGAATCCTTGTCCGATCGAGTACCGTAACATCTTTATCAAAGAGATCGAGTCGGTCGAGTCGTCGGGATTGAACGTGCCGCCGGAGGGATTTACAGCGCTCTTCAACGGCAAGGACCTCACAGGCTGGCATACACCGCCCCTGGTCAAAGAATACTGGTCCATTGAAGACGGTGTACTCAAGTCGCCGGGGCTTATTAAGCATTGGGGTGCCAGTCTGGCCACCAAGAAGCATTACCGGGATTTCATATTAATGCTCGATTTCAGGATGCCGACCATCTCGGACAGCGGCATCAACTTCCGCAGACTGATTCCGGAAATCCCGGGCTTCGGAGACATGGAGCAGTTTAACCTGAGGTCCAAGGGCGGAATGGGACAGCTGGAAAGTTACTACTTTCTACCGAAACAGGTTGCGAAGAAAATGGGACTCAAGGAGGAAGAGAAACCTCATGTCAGACATATTGATCCGGAAGTCGGCCTCTGGCATACGGTCAAGCTGACCATGAAAGGTCGGACCTTCTCAGCCGAGTATGACGGAGAGGTTCTTTATGACAAATTCGAGTTTCACGACTGGATGATGAACATGGAGCCGGCACCTATCAGGCTTCAGAAGCATGTCTTTGTAGATGGCGATAACCTCGGCGAGATGAATCCTTGTCCGATTGAATACCGCAACATCTTTATCAAGGAGATCAAGTCGCCGAGGTCGAATTGATCCCGCCAGCCAAAGATGAATCGGAATAGGAAACTGTAAGGTGAAGATACCCGTGAACGGTTGCGAAAAACTTGGGAGATGAAAAGGTCAAGATGAAACGGTTGGTCCTAATTATCACGGTGTGTATGCTATTGGCTTTGGGTGAGCGCACCGCTGCGCCCTCGGAAAACATCGTTGTGCAAGGCTGTGAAATGAAAGATGGTAACGGGGGCGTGGTGATGGGTAGCGAGATCAGTGGGGGCGTGCGCAATGTGTTTGCTCGCGACTGTCGTATGGACAGCTCTAATCTAAATCGTTTAGCTGAATTGTGGAAAGAATGTGGAAGGATACTCAGAGATGCTCCACTCTTCTTGGTGCGCAGTGGTGCTCGCCCCATTTTTGGCAATTTCCCCCAAAACAAAAAGCTCTGTGAGTTGTTAGCCTACAGAGCTTTAACTAACGAGGCCGAAGGGATTCGAACCCTCAACCTTCGGATCGACAGTCTGAGGCTGGCCCCGTAAGTGTTTACGGAGCAAGGAGTTAAGTGGTGATTTTTAAGCCTAAACGAGGGTTACAAGTGGTTAACAAGTGGACTTACAAGTGACTAACAACTCAGTATCCACTGCAAATTGACGAACTTTTTGACGAACACTTAAAAAACAGACATTTTAGAAAAGCAGGCAAAATCTTAGCTAAGCCTGCTATCTGTGTTAATTTCAACGACTTTCGGATAGCCTGTCCGATGTTTCCGTCTGTCATTAAAAATAGGGGTAACAGCGTCAGCTATATGAAGCAGTTATGTGGATTTGCCCACCTTGGATTTTGGCCAAAAAACCCCGATTTTTCGATGACGGATTCAATGTCCGGGAGGAAAAGTATTTGGCCATTTCGTAACCTTTTGCAGAATAAATGCTTATGCTCTACTTGTCTTGAGCATCGTTGCGCATGTCACCATTTTGACACCGTTTTGCCCATATCAAAGCCCATTTTTTTGCTTGATTCGCACCCCCATAATTACGATAGACTGGGTGTTATGAGAAAAGCCTGGATGTACAAAAGAAAAGGTATCAAAGGCTGGTGGGTCGGCTGGTTCGAAAGCGGTAAACGCAAAGCAAAGGCCTTACCTACAAAGGCTCTGGCCGGACATTATTGTCAGATAAAATACACTCAGTTGAACTCCGATGTGTTTACTGGGACCATCACCGTAGACTGGCAGCAGATGCGAAATGAGTACGAGCACAGCAAAAAAGTAGCAGGCATTACAGAGGATTCACTCTATGAAGTAGCTCTTACGTTGCGAAACTTTGAACGACTTGTTGGAAAATGTAACTCGAAACAGATTACGCAAAACGCAATTGACAGGTTCATACTCGGGAGAGGCCATGAAGTCAAACGTTTGACGCTCAACAAGGACATCAGGAACCTGAAGGCATTCATTCATTGGTGCAGGAAGAATAGGTATGCAAATGGAGAAATAGAGATCAGGCAGCTGAAGGAAGACGAAAGACCTGTAAAATCTCTGACTAACACCCAAATAAAGAAATTGCTATCAGCATCCAAACCATATCATACGTTAAAGATGAGGATCCTCTTGGCTTTGGGTACCGGCTTAAGGCGCGGTGACATCGAAGCATTAAGGATTTCTGATATTGACTTTGAAAACAGCTATGTCGCTACAAGGAGCAAAAAGACCAGGAAAAGTATGGGTTCACGCCCAGTCCCTGTTCGGATTATGGAGGAGCTCAAGAAATATGTTTCCGGATTAAATCCTGAACAGGAAAGAATATTCATTGATCGTTTCAACCAGTACAGGTGGGATCAGATACGTAGAAAGCTCGGATTGGGGGATTTCAAATTTCATGATCTACGAAAAACCTTCGGCTCTGTGCTTGCTCAGAACGGCGTATCCACTGCTGTTACCCAGAAATTACTGGAACATTCTTCGCCAGATCTGACAAATAAGGTTTATACCAATGTTGATCCTGTCCTGCGCCATGCAGTGGATCAAATACCAGTTGGTGACTGGCTGTAATGATAAATTAGTGCTAAATTATTTTGCGGCTTTTGTAAATATGTAATTGGAACGACCGACAGGGTCGCAACCCAGCAGGTGAAAGTCCCGCCGTGCCAATTGCCCGATTCAGGCACGTAGCGATATCACTGCTTATATTGGGTAATAGAAACTGGGACTGAAGTCGCTCTCTAATTGAAAGCCAGATTGGTCTCTTTTCTGCTGAGGACTTACATTTATGACACATGCCGGTCTGAGCCGGCGATGCCTCGAGCCACGGGCTTTCGAGGCCATTAGTCTGAGTGTTTCACGTTACACCAGCCGCTGTTTAAGTAAGGCGAACAGTTAAAGAAGATAAAAGTGGCCTTTAGTAAATCCCCATCCATTTTTCGCTTCGTGCCATCTAAAAGGGAAGGAAAGGTTTCCAAGCCGCCCCGACCCTTTTATCCACGGTCGGAGATGTAAAAATATTATCTCTCTGTTGTCCTCCTCTACAATCAGTTTACCATTACGCCATAAAAAGGTTTCTCTGTATTCGTTGTCCTCCGGTTTGTCATTACGCCATAAAAGAGCTTCTTTGTTTCTGTTGCCCCACTTCCGAAAAAACCTGAATAAGCAATGAATCGAGCCTTTCCTTTGAGCTTGCACTACCACCTCATTAAAATCTTTTTCGTCAAAAGCATAATGTTTATTGCTTCCAAAAATGATCTCATAATCCTTGTGTTCTTTATACAAATCATTAATTTTTTTACAATTTCTGAAAAGAGTAAAAGGTCCGCACAATCTTCTTTCATCAGCAGACACTATATCATAATTTTCCAACACGTTAGAGGTAATAAACTTCCTAATATCTCCTAATACCATATCTAAATCAGTATGCCCCCAAAAATCGTATTCTTTTAAATAATCTTTGAAAATGATACCATAAGCAGGTTTAAAATCACACAATTTATATCCTCTTGTTATATTGGGTCTTAATTTCAGTTTATTGTAAATTAACTCTTCGATATCTCGGAGTGTCATTTTAATGAATTTAACGTTGCTGGCTTTGTTCTCGGGAGGAAGTTGATCGCTAAAAATAATCCAATCTACAGAAGGATTAAATTTACAGGTTTCGACAAATAGGTTTATGTAGTGTGGTAATTTTCCTATATAAGCAACGATTAAAACAATTTGATTCAGATATTTGTTGTCCATATCAAGAAACTGTTCTCTGAAAACTCCATTACGACTCTTTGTACACAAATTATATATAAAAAACTTTATATCATTTACGATTTAAGGAAGTATCAGTCCGTTCGAGTCTCTACCACAAGATCTCTTTTAGAAAGTGCGGTATGAACCACGTGCATCACAAAGCCTGGTATTCGGGCAGTATTTCGAGATTGTCATAGTAAATTTGGCCAAACTTACGGGTCGTTGCGTTAGGATGGCTAAGAAGACTGGTCCTATTATCTTTTTGCTCCCAGTAATGAAACCATAGACTGTTTATCATCGCATGCACTTGCTGGTGGTTGAGAAAGTCTGTATCACATACGGAGTTGTTGAACGTATAGTAAGTCAAGTCGTGTATTCGTATATACTTTTGGCCTCTCGGGTACTCAAGTGTACCTGGTATTGGAGTATAACTGGCGAAGGATGGTATCTCTGGTCTTATCTTCTCCTGTATGAGACGGGCTTGTGTTTTCATTGACTCTTCTGTATCAAAGGGAAGCCCAAATATGAATATCGTTTCAAGACCGATGCCGCTGTCGTGAACGGCCATCGCTGCTTGTTCAATCAGACATGGAGACAAATCCTTCCCGATGTAGGCCAGATCAGTTTCAGCCATTCTTTCTCCACCGATAAAGACAATAAAGGCACCTCGTTCGCGAAGTTCCGGCAACAATTCTCTTTGCTCCCATATTTTGTCTGCCCTACCTCCAAAAATAAATGGGATTGACAGCTCTTCGGATTTCATTAGCTCAACGAATTTCTTAATACGCTCGGTACTCAGGTTAAAGTTGGAGTCCCCTATGAGAATGTAGTCAGGATCAAATTTCTCTTTCAAATACCTGAACTGAGTGACAACATCCTCGGCAGTCATCATTCGCACACCTGGCCACCTTAGAGGCTCTGAGCAAAAATTACAATGCCCATAGCATCCCCTCATAGTGTTGAATGAGAGACCGAATCCTTTCCCATTATTTGCGTACTTAGGAATATCGAGTAGATCCCAGGCTTCCTTGATTATTGGTGGTTTGAGCATCTGTTCAACTGGTGGAGTTTTCACAATGTACCCATCACAATCTTTGTAGCATATCCCCCTGATATTCTCGAGTGGCTTTGCTCCAGATAAGTGCTGCATGAGCCCCAACGTAGCTTGTTCTCCTTCAGCATAGACAAGGAAGTCAAATAGTACTTCGTCGCTTGATTTTAGAATATCCTCGTGATTGAGTGAAATGTGAACGCCTCCGGCGATGATTTTGATGTCTGTTGTTATTTTTCGAACAAGTCTGGCAATTCTTGCCATGTGTGGATAATTGCATGTGAGGGCAGTCAGACCGACAACATCAGGTTTCTCGTTTGCCAGATAATCGATAATCTCCTTATCACTACCTTTATTAGGAAGCACATTGAGATCAAGAATTGTTGTTTCGATATCATGCGATAATAAAAATTGGGCAATACAAAGAATACCTGGATGAGGCACTTCTGCATCAACTCTTACAGCATCCCTTGGGCTGATGGCAATTCTCGGCGGAATTATGAAACTAATCTTCACAAGAGCACTCTTTTGTCATCTCAGCACTAGTCTTTGCATATTGAGTGACGAAGACATCAAAGGCAGCTTTCTGCATTTATTATTGCTTTTGATAAGCTTCTTTTACGTCCAGGGGTACTGCATAGCTTTCACCTTTTTGTCAAAGCCGATCCGACTTCGGTCCTTTGTGTGGCTGGATAGGATCCTTCGCCGTCACAAATCGCTTTAATCTCTTGCTGGCTCAAGGCATAACTATAAATGCGTACATCATCTATCAAGCCGTTCCAGCAACGTTCTGGTTTCTCACTATTTCCACCGATACAAACGGTGAAGTTGTTGGTTGTTAAACCAGCGTCATAGGCAACGGGACACGCTGGATCCTCCACACCATCCACATATAAACGGACATTTGCTCCATCGTAAGTACCGACCACATGGTGCCATTCACCAGGTGGTACCTCCTTTTCTCCGTGAACCCAACTTGAACCGAGGCCGACGCCAGTAATAGCGAAGTGAAATTTTCTCCTGTCCCCGCAAGTAGAAAGCCTCCAGGCAGAGTTGCCTTTAGTTACTATAGCCGTCCACTGTCTCGGGACCGTGGTTATATTAATCCAAGCAGCGATAGTGATCTCGTCGAGGAAGTCGAAGCAAGATTCATCGCCAACCTCAATATAATCGCCTTCACCATCAAACTCCAGCGCCCCACCGACTTTGCCACCTGATGGCTGCCACTGTGGGTCGCCTTTAAGCTTACCGACATAACCACTACCCGATGAATCTTCGGCTATACGGCCGGAGTCTTCATCGAACTTCCACAAAGCAACCAATCTGCCTGTCGAAAAGCTGCATGGATTGCCCTGATTATAGGGTTGCCTCAATTTATTATACAGGTTCAGTTGCCAGTCATAACTGGCTCGTGGCATTGGGCGTCGGTCCTCGGACAGTAATTTAATCGCTTTTTGCTGCCATTTGATGGCGGTGTCGAAATCGCCGAGCCTCGCGTATACATCCGCAAGTGTACTGATATAACGGTAGTCATTCCAGTCAGTCAGCTCACATGCCTTAGTGGTGTTCTCGATAGCCTTAGTCCTGTTGTGGAAGTTAGCTTTCGGGTACGCCGCCTGTAAGTAGCCCAAATCGCTGAAGGCCCGAGCTAAGTTTGGGTCAGTACGCACTGCGGTCTCATAATCGGCGACAGCCTCAGTGTATCCATGTCCGTGGTGTTTGGCACGTCTGCCACGATTGTAGTAAGACCTGGCTAAGGCCTTGAAAACACTCTGGATACGTCCCACAATTTCTCTATCTTCATGATGCAGCAGTGACCGCAGTTTTTCTACGAGTCGCGAAGCCTCCTCAAGTTTTTCTGCCTTAATAAGTTCCCATACTCCATATACTCTGCTGTTTTTGCCCGCTAATAGTTGTTCCGTATCGCAAAGGTACTTTTCTGCGCGGGGGTGCTCCCCGTCTTCGAGCAGGAGGCGCAACCGATCGAGAGTGGCTTGTGCTTCTTGGTGTTTCCCGACCTGATTTCGGGCCATTGCAATAAATGCGACATCAGTTGGACATATCTTGTCGGTAAACTCAAGTTGGAGCTTTCCGACTTCAGCCAGCGTATCAAGGACATCTTCATACTCGCCACTGTGATATTGGCTTCTGCCCACCCAGGCAAGCCTTCTGAGGCATTTACTCGCCTTCGCCTGTTCAGTCTTCGTTATTCCATTGATGTCGTTAATGTATTGTCCGCGCATGTGCCGCAGGTACTCTTGCCGTGTTCGAGCGGATGGTAATGATTTATAAGTAGGGATATCGGGGTAGAGAGTTACAAGCCAGTTCTCTTTATAAGGCCCCTTGATCTCGACGACCATCTGTAACCTGTCTGGCGACCAAATCCCCGATATGGCAGGATAGTCAAAGATATGCCAAGCCTTTTTGCGCTCTATATCGAAAATCCACAGACCTAAGTCGGAGCCTGTGGACCCTCCCACAGACAGTTCGTTTCCGTCCGGTGACCACCTCAGAAGCAACTCTGTCAAAGGCACAGGCGCAATCCACTTGGCCTTTACTGAACCAGAAGATAGGTCCACAATCTGAAGCTCTTCGCCTTCTGCATAAGCCACATAATTTGCATCCGGTGATACGGCCGGGAACCGACTTGGGCATGAAATGATGCGTTCGCGCTTGGCGGTAAGATCGTCGGTGCGAATGGAATAAAGCGTTTTTTGCTCCCGGGAATGGAAGAAGAGAAGTCTTGGGTCATTTGTCCAGATAGGCCAACCTCCTTCAGCAAGCCGCCGCGGCTCGCCTCCCTTTGCTGGGATTATCCATACCTCCTCTTGTTGTTCCCGGACACCGATTGCCCCTCGGACGAAAGCGATATCATTACCATCAGGTGACCAAGCCGGATCTCTGCCAAAACTTACCAATAGACGAGTTGTGTTGGAGTCGAGATCTAAGATCTCAATACCACCTGACCCGGATAGAACAGGCGCTCCGGCCATCAATGACTTCGCTTCCCATGCATGCATGTCGGATCGGCCATAGGCCAGTTGCTTACCATCCGGTGACCAGCTCGACTGACCAAACACTCCAGGTACTAAACGTACTGCCTTGTTTTCTAATTTGTGGTAATACTCGACAGCCATTTGCATTGCGGAGAAGGCTTCGTCGCGTGCAATACGCTCCGGCAATTCGAACTGCTGTCCAGCGCCCAGAACCTTGAAGACGTACCTCCCAACCCACGCTTCAAATAGATTTTTTTGTTTGGAATCGGCACCCACAATCTCGCTATATTCTTTTCTTGCAGCCTCGTAATTTTCCAATAACACTAATGTAGTGAAGAGATGAAAATGGCAGATGAGTTGTTCAGGCGCGAGCTTGACACAACTTTGTGCGTCTTCAAGTGCAGATTGGTGGTTCCCCATGCGTTGGTAGGTCTCATATCGCTGATTGTACAACTCCGGATCATCACGTGATAATTCGATTGCCCTATTATGATACTTGAGGGCAGCAGCGAAATCCCCTGTCTCACGGACGGCTATTGCCAACAGAGAGTAGCCCAGATGATCCTGAGCACTTAAAGTGGTCATAGCTACTGCGTCCCTCTCCATGTTACGATACTCTTTAGTGGCATAATATACCAATGCTCGTGCTTTAAGAGAATCATAGTGACCCCGATCAAGGTCCACTGCCTTATTCAGATGTTCAAGTCTGTCTTCTAAAGAGCTGGCAATCATGGCGCGGAGGTAATAGGCCTCGGCGGTTTGAGGAGGTAATTCCACAGCGCGTTGTTGATGTTCTTTGGCTTTGGTGGGGTCACTGCCCATATATATCATGGCAAGCAGATAATGCGCAGTGCCAGCAATCTCGGGCTCCTCGCCAAGCAGCTGTTTAAGTTCTGCTATAGCACTACCAAGATGTCCCAACTGCAGAAGGAGTTGTGCACGCAGCAATCGTGCATCACGGCCAACGTGCTCACTATTGATAATAGTTACGACTCTGGCCAAAGCTTGTTCAAAATGCCCATAGGAGCGGAGTATTTTAGCCCCTGATAGAATGTTTTGATCTTTGAGAGATTCTTCCTTTTTAGATCGTTTCCTTTCCTGAAGATACATTACAGAAATCACTCCTACAGCGACAAGTAGAATCGCTATCGTCGCTGCCCGGATAGCCTGCGCCCGATGCTTCCGGATGAATTTCTTCAGGCGGTATATTTTGCTGGGCGGCCCAGCAAGTACGGGCTCGTGATTGAGGTGCCGTTGGATATCCTCAGCCATGGCGTGAGCCGTTTGGTAACGATGCGTCCGGTTCTTCTCCATGGCCTTGAAGGTGATCCAGTCCAGGTCAGCACGGAGTTTGCGTCGAAGGGCATGGACTTCGGTTCGACAACACTGGGCCAGTTTAGTCGCTTCTTCTGCCTTAAGGCTACTTACCTGAACACTTGGGATCTTTGGCGATTCGTCGCGAATAACCTGCCTAATCTGATCAAGGCTGCCTGCACGAAGTATTTTGGATTCGAAAGGTAATGATCCCGTTAGCAACTCATATAAAAGCACACCCAGAGAATATATATCCGTGCGGGTATCGATATCCTGGTGGGTCATCTCCGCCTGTTCGGGACTCATGTACTCGGGTGTGCCGACTATCTGGCCCTCCTCGGTCAAAAGCGTTCGGTCAATCAAGGGCTGATATAGGGCTTTAGCAATGCCGAAATCGATTACCTTGGGAATAATCCGCTCACCCTCGATACATACCTGTATATTCGAAGGTTTTATATCACGGTGTATGATCCCTTTTTGGTGGGCATGCTGGACAGCCTCACATACTTGTAAGAAAAGCTTAATGCGCTCCTCGATAGTGAGTCTCTGCCGGTCGCAGTGCTCAGTGAGCGAAATGCCCTTGACATATTCCATAACAAAGTACGGATATCCATCCTCGGTTGTACCTGCATCGTATACGTGGGCAACATTAGGATGATTCAACAAAGCCAGTGCCTGCCGTTCAGCCTCGAAGCGAGAAATAACCTGCTTGGAGTCCATGCCCGGCTTAATAACTTTCAATGCTACTCTTCGTCTGACTGGTTTTTCCTGTTCAGCCAGATAAACCAAGGCAAAACCACCCTCTCCAACGATGCTCAGCAACTTGTAAGAACCAATGCGGCTACCAGGCTTGAATTCTGAGCCAACAGAACTGGCAGTGGAAGGTAATCCCTCTTTGTTTGGCGACTTATTGTCCCTTTTCTGATCCTCGCCCATGAACATCATTCCTTACAAGCCCCCACGGTTAGCTTGCACACTACGAATTACAATGAAGAATGATCTCTGCCTGGGTTTCCATGACAAATTGCCAAATGCACGGGAACTGTTAATATAACCAGCATAAGTATTATTATAAGGTCTACAGTGTGCTGTTACAACATTTGTCACTAAAAAATTTTTTATGGTTTAGAAACATAATCAACTGCTTCTTTAGCCAGGTTGTTTCTCTGGAAGCTACTATGAGTAATGAATTCTGGAAGTTACGGCAGATTCCGGACAAAAAGTGGCGTTAAGCTCATAATAATCAAGGACTTAAGCGTAACCACTCAATCGATTTGCACGAATAATCCTTAGCTGCTTACATCGCATTTCCATAAGGTCACTGCCAAAATGGCCGCCAAAGACCGAATTTCTATATGCCAACTTTTTTCGTGTAAACTATCTGAGACAAGGAATTTATAAATCAAGGAACAGCAAGGTCTTTCTTAATTCAAGAATCTCCACTGTTGAGAGGTTCCAAGATTGCCGTTCCATCGTTTTCAAATACGCCATATAGATGATTTACTTTAAAAACAAAACCTAATTCAGACTCGCGTTTTTTATATTTTTGAAAAGATTCTGATCTTTGCTCAGCATCAGATCTGCTTAACGAGTGATTCAAGTGTATAATCCCAATGTCATCAAACAACAGCCGAAATTTTGTCTTGTTCAGATAGAGCCTCAGCATTAAGTCCACATCTTCGCGTCCCCAGCCATTGAATGTTGTCTCATCGAAACCACCCGCGTTAAAAAAACTCTTTCTGTCAACCAAACCAAAATTGCCAATAAAAGAATATTCAAATAAATCTCTATAGCCTGTTTCCCGCTTAATGCCCTTAGGGAGGAAATAGTATTCTGAGTCTTTCGGCCATTCTTCTTTTTTTATATTTTCCAATAGGACTTCTCTTTTCCAATTTATATATGTCCAGCATCTTGCAGCACCAGTGGCGAAAAAGCCCTCTTTCGCAAATTTCCGGATATTTTTTAATATGTATTTATCGGGTAATACAACATCATCATCAATAAAAAGAAAAAACTCACCGTCCGCCTTTTGGCAAGCGAGATTTCTGCTCCTGGATCTGTTTGAAACCTCAACATCATTCTTAATAATCCTCATACTTTGAAAAGGAGCATCACGTTTAAAACTTTCCAGGAAGTCAAGAGAATCGTCATTAGAGCCATTGTCAACAATAACCAATTCATAGTCTTCATGGCTTGTCTGTTTTTTCAGACTCTTTAACATTAATTCCAGACTCCCCTTCTTCTGCAAAAATGAATTTCTTGTTGATGTTATGATACTTATCATACTAATCCTCTTTTCTCTCTACTAACACTTCCTTACCATCTCCTTCGAATAAACCAAAAAGATGATTAGGCTTGAACACGAAACCCAATTTCTTTTCCATCTCCAAATAATAAGAAATGTTCTGATGTTTTTTCTGTATGTCCTGCTGGATCACTTTATGATTTAGGTGAATAACAGAAACTTTGTCAAATAGGTTCACAAATCTGAAGTTTCTAACGAGTAGCCTGAGCATCAAGTCCATATCGTGGCGTCCCCAACCGGAGTAGTTGATATCAAAGCCGCCGATCTTTTCGAAATCACTTTTATAGATCGCTCCAAAGCAGGCAATCCAAGTAAATTCCATCAAGTCGCGCATGCCTGAGCCTCTCTTTATCCCATGTGGAAGATGAGCGATCGATTTCAAATAATCGAATTGATTAGCTCTCGATTCAGTCAACGCTTTTTGCCCATCCCAATATAAAATAGTCCAATACCGTTTTGCGCCACATGCGAATTGATAACACTGCAAGCTGTTCGAAATGAATCCCAATGCCTCATCTGTCATTAAAACAGTGTCATCGTCCATAAAAACCAAAATTTCACCTTTCGCAGCCTCCGCCCCAATATTTCTGGCTAAACACTTGTTTCCCCTCATCTCACATCTGACCACATTTATCCCTATACCTTGTTCCGAGAATGAATCAAACAAAGGCAATAGATCTGTCAACGTATTGTCATTTGTGGCATTATCCACAATAACCACTTCGAAGGTCTTAAGTGTCTGATTTTGCAACGCCCTCAATGCAATCTCTATGCAATTTTTCTTTTCACTTTTGCAATTATAAGTTGGAATAATGATTGATATTTTCTCCATATTGCAAATCGCCTTGAATCTGCTTTTGTGGACCTGAACTTAACTGATTGAACCTGAAAATTATATATCGTTCCTTGCTCTATTCAAACTAAAAAACCGTTATAATCAGTAAACCCCTATAGTTTTTCAATAAGGCCATAATATTTACCTGAAAACATATAAAAACAATTGCTGTATGGTGATAAATCTGGCAAAATTAACTTATCGGAATTTTTAGGAGCATTGTACGCGGTGTTTGTAGAAAATCTCCAGTTAGTTTTCCTGCACAAACCTGCTTCTCCCTAACGGGGCCTGTTCCTCTTTCTGTAATCCATTGAGCAACTTGTTTAATATGAACATAAAAGACACATACATCAGTGTTACTACTCATGAAGCAAGAGTTAGAAAAATTGGACCAATGCTATCGTCTATTTTGGACCAATGGCCTGCGGACCGAGTCATTTTGACTGTTGCTCAAAACTTGGAGTTACCTGCCTTCATAAAAGACAGTGGCATACGCATAGTCAGGTCACCAGATTATGGGGCTTTTAAGAAACATTCGCCACTTTACATTGACCTTGGGATTGAGCAATACATTGTCGCAGATGATGACTCTATCTTCCCAAGCAATTGGTTTGTTAATCTGTTGAATTGGAGCCATAAACTGCCAAGACATGTTGTGTGCGGTAGAGGCAGGATTTGGGAACCCGGACACACACTACATTATCCTAATGGCAGGGTGATACATGCAGAACATACTATTGAACCTGTTCCTTCTCATATCTACGTGGGTATTGGCACCGCATTATTTAGGACAGATTTCTTCGAAGCTGACGTTTTCCCTTTTCCTGAGGACGCCTTTAATTACAGCGATGACATCTGGTTCTCAGCCAAATTGAAAACCAGCGTCAAGATCTATGTAGCTCCATATTCTAAGGAAGAAAACCATGCAACCTTCGGTCGGCCTAGAGAGCTTGAGTATGCTAAAGAGGACAATTGCCTATGGAAAATGGAACTGGCTAATGAATTTGCCGGATGGGATACAGCCCTACGTAACCATAGGGACAAACTTCTTAGGCATACATAGCAACAAAATCTGAGATTTTACCAAAGTGCGAACATTTAGATAAAATAGAGTTTGAGAAAATATACTCCATCATATTATTGATTTTAGGGCAGTAATGAAAATACCAAGTTGTTCCATTTGGTTTTTGGTGGCCCGTTCAGATGTGTCATTCATGATGCAGACCATTCCTCATATAATCAGGATGTGCAATTATCCATTTTCCCAAAGAGTTGTAGCTGTAGATACAAATCCATTGTCGGGCGATTATATTTCAAGACCATGTATAGGAACGTTAACAGAACTGCAAAAGTGTTGTGACAACTTATTGAAATCCGGAGTAATAGACAAAATTATTAATATTGACTTCTCCGAGGATTATCAGTATAAGGCTCATGTAAAGCATTTCGGCCAATTCATTAGACAAACACATAATTTTAGAGGTGCTCCTGTCCTTGGCTATATCTTTCTACTCGAGGAAGCCCAAAGTGACTATATTCTCCATTTCAACACAGACATGCTGATCTATCATGATCCCAACTACAATTGGGTAAAAGAAGGCATTGAGAAATTGTGCCAATATCCAGAGATAGTATGCGTTACTCCTCTGTCAGGTCCACCCAGTGAAGATGGCCTTCTTCATCAGAGGGCTCCTTATGAAAAAGACCCTCGAGGTTTTTATCGATTCAAGCAATTTACGAGTCGAAAATTTCTTGTCGATATTAAACGTTTCCAAAAACTACTCCCACTACGAATATCATGGAAGGCCAAAAGTCGGCCTTCAAACTTGCCTCATCTATTACAAACAATTATAGATCCATTCACAGCGGAAAAAGAATTGGACAGGTGGGAGAATATGGTATCAAATCGTCTAAGAGAAACACCATATTTCAGGATAGACCTTGATACTTGCTCGGCATGGGCAGTTCACTCATCATATACACATGATAAGGTCTTCGTTGAGAATCTACCGCGCATTATCGAAAAGATCGAATCAGGGTGGTATCCACCTGAGCAGGCAGGACACTACAATCTTCTTTTTGAATCTTGGTTATGGCGGATGTAAGTGTAATTATACCCCTTTATAACAAGGGCGAGTACGTTGGGCGTGCGCTGGATTCAGTGTTTAGCCAGACGTTCGAAGATTTTGAGGTGGTCGTTGTTGATGACGGCTCAGAGGACGAAGGCCCGGATATTGTCCGAAGGTACAAAGACACAAGGTTGCGACTCCTCCAACAGGATAATGCCGGACAGGGTGCAGCTCGCAACAGGGGCATCAGGGAAACAACAGGACACTATGTAGCATTTCTGGACGCAGATGATGAGTGGCTACCTGATTTTTTGAAGGTAACGTTGGGTCATTTGAACAAGAACACTAATTGTGTTCTTTGTACAGTAGGCTTCATAGACGGAAGGACTGGCAAACCCTCACCTCATAATCGAAGAATGAGTTATGGGCGCTGGGAGTTACCTGTACAGATTGAGCCAAGAGAAATGAAAGACGCACTTGACGTTATTCACTCTGCCTGTACAGTTTTGTGCCACAGAGCAACATTATTAGAATTTGGGGGGTTCTATGAGAATCGTTGTACTTATGGTGAAGATGGATATTTGTGGCTACAGGTTATTTTGAACTACCAAATATTCAGAGATCCATCTCCTCTCACAGTTTACCATATAGAAGCATCTACCTTTGGATTTTTCGGCCGTAAAGGGATTTGCCCACCTCTTCCTATCTTGACAGATCCAGAACCAGTGAGAAGAGCTTGCCCGCCCAAGTATAGCGGCCTATTGGAGCGTTATTTGGCGTACTGGGCGTTGAAAACCTGTCAGACCCATTTATCGATGCGCGATACGGTCACATGTTATGATCTCCAGCGAAAGTTCCCAGCGATGAAGAAGTGGCTAAGTGAATAGGCAGAGGTCAAGCGAAGCTTGTCCCCTGCATCCTGAATCTTTTTTGACAGATTCTTTGAAAACCTTTTCCTGAAAAGCGCAGGTAGTCATGGTGGTATGGCTTCGAGGCCAGAGTCTTAGCCAGTGCAACAACCGAGCTTTGTATGTCCACCAGAAGAATGCTCAATGTGTGTGTGGCAAATCAGTCTTCTGAATGATGAATGGTCTAAGTAGGATGGAATCACCAACGTGCTCAATTTGGTTCTTGGCGGCTCGCTCGGACACAGCATTCATGCTGCAAACAATCTCGCATATAATTAGAATGTGCAACTACTCTTTCTCCCAGAAAGTCGTCGTAGTAGATGCGAGTCCACTTGCAGGCGACTTTCTTGCCAGGCCGTGTATTGGCACCTTGGCCGAGTTGGAGGCGTGCTGTGATAGGTTGTTGGCCTCTAGAGTAGTGGATACGGTCATTCACATAGATTTCTCCGAAGTCTACCGTCACAGAGTCTACAATAAGCATCTGCGTGAATGCACCCGAGAGACGCATGACTTCCGCGGCGCTCCTGTCCTTGGCTATATCTTCTCCCTTGAGCAAGCGCAGAGTGACTATCTGCTCCATTTCGATACTGACATGCTCATCTATCAGGCTCCCAATTATAACTGGATAGAGGACGCCATGAAGAAACTCCGCCAATATCCTGAGATAGCCTGCGCGTGTCCTTTGTCAGGTCCACCCACTGGAGACGGCCTACTCTACCAGAAGGTTCCCTATGAGAGAGATCCTGGAGGCTTCTATCTATTCAAAGAGTTCACGAGTCGAAAGTTCCTTGTGGATATCAGGCGTTTCGAAAACCTGCTTCCCTTGAGAACATCATGGATGGCGACAAGTAAAGGCTCCAATCCGCCTCATCTATTGGAGGGGGCAACGAACCCACCAGCAGCACGACGAAAGCTGGACAGATGGGAAAAAATGGTCTCCAATCGACTCAGAGAAACACAATACTATCGAGCTGATCTCGCCACTTGCTCAGCATGGGATTTGCACTCCTCGTACTCCCACAACCATGTGTTTGTGAAGAATCTTCCACGTATCATCGAGAAGGTCGAGTCGGGATGG
>JAUWLI010000019.1 GCA_030613765.1 Phycisphaerae bacterium | reverse complement strand
TGGCGTCTGAGTATCCAGAGCGTTTTGCCGCCGTAGCGCCTATCTGCGGAGGGGGTAATCGTATCATGGCATTCAGGCTAAAAGATATTCCCGTTTGGGCCTTTCACGGGGCAAAAGATTCCGTTGTCCCATTGAAACAATCCGAGGAAATGGTCAATGTCATTAAAGCCCGTGGTGGAGACGCGAAATTGACTGTTTATCCTAATGCCGGTCACGACTCATGGACGGAAACGTATAAGAACAAGAAACTCTATGACTGGTTTCTCAAACACAGTAAAGCCAGTAACACGAAATGACAGGTAACTTTCGACTATGAAGAACCTGACTGCGATACAATTGCGTGACAAGATAGCCTCCGGCCAGGTGAGCAGCGTTGAAGCAACCGAGTCAATTTTTAAGAATATAGAGGAACGGGAGCCGGTCATTGGTGCTTATATCAGCATTTTTCGAGATAGGGCGATGGAAAAGGCAGCGGAGGTTGATAAGCGGATAGCCGCCGGCCAACAGGTAGGGAAGTTGGCGGGTGTGCCCGTCGCTATAAAAGACAATATGTGCACTACTTTCGGAGCTACCACCTGCGCTTCAAAGATACTGGAAAATTTCCATGCACCCTATAATGCCACGGTTGTTGAAAAACTCCTCTCCGCTGATGCGGTCATAGTGGGCAAGACGAATATGGATGAGTTTGCGATGGGTTCGAGCACAGAGAATTCCGGCTTAAAGCAGACAGTGAATCCATGGGACCGTAGCCGGGTGCCGGGCGGAAGCAGCGGCGGCTCGGCTGCCGCGGTGGCAGGGGGGCTTTGTTTTGCTGCGCTTGGATCAGACACGGGCGGCTCCATTCGCCAGCCCGCTGGTTTCTGCGGAGTGGTGGGGCTAAAGCCAACGTATGGCAGGGTCTCGCGATTTGGACTTGTGGCATACGGTTCGAGCTTAGACCAAATCGGGTCGATAACCCGCACCGTAGCTGATTCGGCGTTAATGATGAATGTTATAGCCGGCCACGATCCCGCAGATAGCACCAGTGTCGACGAAGTGGTTGCCCCTGTGTGTGATTACCTCGAAAAACTCGACGAGCCGATGAAGAAGCTCAAAATAGCAATTGTGCCGGAATTCAACGTGGGGGCTGAGAAGCAGGTCCAAAAGGCCCTGGCTGATGCCATAGATATTTATAAAAAGCTTGGGGCCGAGGTAATAGAAATGACGATGCCTCATCTGGATTATGCAATTGCCGCTTACTATGTGATTGCTACCGCCGAGGCATCGAGCAATTTGGCCCGGTACGACGGCGTGCATTACGGCCATCGAAGTGAAAAAGCTGACGATTACATAGAAGTCTACTCGAAATCCAGAGCCGAAGCATTTGGCAAAGAAGTCAAAAGGCGAATAATGCTGGGAACTTATGCGCTATCGAGCGGTTATTATGACGCTTATTATTTGAAAGCACTCAAGGTCAGGAATTTGATACGGGCCGATTTTACCAACGCATTTGAAAAGTGCGATTGCATCATGATGCCGGTTTCACCTACGGCCGCTTTCAAAATTGGTGAAAAGGTCAACGACCCGCTGAAAATGTATCTTTCGGATATTTATACAATAGCCGCTAATTTATCAGGGATACCGGCCATTAGCATTCCATGTGGATTCGACGATAATGACTTGCCAATCGGCCTACAAATTCTTTCGCCAGCTTTTACCGAAGATAAGCTCCTGCGAATAGCAAGAATGTTTGAAATGCAAACCGAGTGGCATACAAAAAAACCAACTGTTACTAATTGAGAGCATAAATGAGTAGTGAAGTACAGTACAAGGTTGTAGTAGGATTGGAGATACACGTACACCTTTGTACCAGGAGCAAAATGTTTTGCAGCTGTGCGGTGGAGTTCGGCCAAAAGCCTAACAGCAGAGTATGTCCGGTTTGCCTTGGTATGCCTGGCGTCCTGCCAGTGATGAACAAACAGGCAATAGAATATGCGGTGCTAGTAGCAATGGCTCTGGATTGCGAAATAGCCAAGTTCACAAAGTGGGATAGAAAGAGCTACTACTACCCAGATTTGCCGAAGAATTACCAGATAAGCCAGTACGATTTGCCGCTCAGTACTAACGGCTTTATTGAAATACCGCTTGAGCAAGGGCAGACCAAAAGAATAGGAATAATCAGGGCGCACCTGGAAGAAGATGCCGGCAAAAATCTACACCCGGCGGGAAATTTTTCACAGGTTGACTTGAACAGGACGGGGACGCCGTTACTGGAAATTGTCACTGAGCCGGATATGAACAATGCCGCTGAAGTGCGGGCTTTGGCGGTGGAATTGCAGCGAATGGTCAGATACCTGGGCGTTTCCGAAGCTGATATGCAGAAAGGCAATATGCGTTTTGAGCCGAATGTCAATCTGGTTATCACCAAAGACAGGCAGGAATATAAAACACCTATAGTTGAAGTCAAGAACCTGAACAGCTTCCGCGCATTGGAAAAAAGCGTCGACTATGAGACCCAAAGGCAGCTTGACGAATTCCTTCAAATTGGCAAAACAATGGAAACCGGCGGTAAATCCACACGTGGTTGGGATGATGACAGAGAGGTAACTGTCCTGCAAAGAGAAAAAGAAGAGGCCCACGATTACAGATACTTTCCCGACCCCGACCTTGTGCCGGTCGAATTGACAGGACAATGGCTGGATGATATAAGGTCCGGCCTGTGTGAACTGCCGATTAAGAGACAAATTCGTTATGTCAATGAATACAAGTTAAGTGATTACGATGCAGGGGTGTTGACAGCCGAACGCTCGACAGCCGATTTCTTCGAAGAGTCGATAGACGCCGGCGGTGAACCTAAGCGAGTTTGTAATCTACTCACGCAGGTCGGTTTGAAATTGGCAAATGAAAGAGAATGCACCGTGGCCGATTTGGGTGTTACACCCAGGGAATTTGCACAGATAGCAAAAGATGTCGACAATGGTCTAATCAGTGCTACTGGAGCGAATAAAGCGATAGAACTGAAGACACAAAACCCGGACAAATCCTTCGACATAATTTACAAAGAAAATAACTTGATTCAGAAAAGCGATGCTGGAGAGTTGGAGACAATAGTTGACAAGATACTTGCGGAAAATTCCAAAGCGGTTGATGATGTGAAAAGTGGCGGCAAAAAAAGTAAAAAAGCCCTGGGTTTTCTGCTGGGCCAGGTCATGCAAAAAACGAAAGGACAGGCCAACCCAAAAATTGTTTCCCAAATACTCGCAAAAAAACTCGGTTGATGGCCTTATAGGAAAAAGGTAAAAAAGATGAAAATAGAAAAAAGCAGCAATGTCAGCAAATGTTCAGTAGAGATTGAGGGTGCAAAAGACGTCGAAATAAGATGGCTTATTTCCAAAGATGACGGGGCGGAAAATTTTGCAATGCGGATGTTTGAATTGCAGCCCGGCGGTCACACACCGCTGCATACACACCTGCATGAACATGAAGTATTTGTGCTTGAGGGCCAAGGCGCTTTTGTTTATGAGGGCCAGGAACATCAGTTTGGATCCGAACATGTTATATTTGTGCCGCCCAATAAAGAACACCAATTCAAAAATACGGGGGATTCCATTATGAGAATGCTTTGCCTTATTCCTGCATCAGCCGTGTAGGTTCGTGGCCGGTGAGGATTCACACAGATAAATCAGATTGACTTTCAGATAGAATATCCTACACTGGGGACAACTATTATACGACTCGAAACAAAAGGACTGAGTAATTAGTTAGTCTAACAGGAAGTAGAACGATGCACGATTCCGGGTCGAACGGAAAAAAGTCTATTCAAGAGATGGAGGCGCTGCGCCAGCACAAACTGAAAACAGAGCGCCTCAGACGTAAGGACTCCTGGCAAAAGAAGATTCAGCCAACAATTGGAGTAGATAAACCACAAGCAGCAAGAAGAACGGGAATTGACGTCTTGGGCGATGTCCCCTGGGGCACACACCTATGCGTCTTCTATCAGGACAAACAGGATTTAATTAATATACTGGTGCCTTACTTCAAAGAAGGTCTGGAAAATAATGAATTTTGCGTGTGGATCACCTCAGAACCGTTAAACGCCAAGGATGCAGAACAGTCTTTAAGACAGGCAGTCAATAACCTCGATGATTATATTGAGAAGGGCCAGATTGAAATCCTGGATTACAATCAATGGTATACGAAGTCCGGCAGTTTCTACGCCGATAAGGTGATACAAGGCTGGATGGAAAAATATGAACAGGCCGGGAAAAGAAAGTTTGACGGGCTCCGTATCACAGGAAATACCTTGTGGCTTCAAAAAAAAGACTGGAGACAATTCGCAGAGTACGAAAGAACTATAGATGAGTTCATTGGCAGGCATAAGATGCTCGCTATTTGCACTTACTGCCTTGATACATGCGGGGCAAGCCAGGTCGTTGATGTGGTCAGCAGTCATATATTTGCCGTGATCAAGCGCCAAGACAAGTGGGAGCTTGTCGAAAACTTCGAGCTAAGGAACACAAAAAGGGCCCTACAAAATGCTATAAAGCAATGGGAGACCACCTTTAATACAACTCAAGATTCGATCATCCTCATTGATCCTGACTTCACGATACTCAAGGCAAACATGGCAACGTCGGATTTATTGGGCAAACCGCTTGACGACATAGTTGGCAGCAAATGCTACGAATTATTTCACGGGACAAACGCAGCTCCGGATATATGCCCGCACAGAAAGGCAAAAGAGACGAAGAAACACGAGGAGGCGGAACTCTATATACCCGACAAGGATATTTGGATAGCAGTTTCGATAGACCCGATACTCGATGATAATGGCAATATAAGCGGCACCGTTCATGTTGCAAGAAATATCACCGAGAAAAAGAAAATGAGGGAGGCCTTACGGGAGAATCAGGAAAAAATGCGTTCCTTGTTGGAGCTCTCACCCGATTTCATTATCATCGTGAATCCCGACCATAAAATACAATTCATAAACCGCACTGCCCATGGAAATAGTGTGGAAGAAGTAATAGGAAAATCTGCGTACGAGTTCATAGAACCACTGTATCACAAAGATGTCAGAAAGGCACTCTCGCAAGCGTTTTCGACCGGGCAAAGCTGCAGCCTGGTAGTCAGGGGCATTGACCACAAAGGCAAAATAGGCTGGTTCGAAAATCGCTTGGCACCTATCAAGAAGGATGGATCGGTATACGCTGTTATGGTAGTCAGTACCGACATCACCAAGCGCAGAAAAGCAGAAGAGAAATTAAAACAGTCCAGGGAATTCCTTGCCAATACAATCAATGCTCTCGATGACAGTTTTTTTGTAAAGGATGAAGAACACAGATGGACAATATTTAACGATGCTGCCTGTAAGGCAATAGGACGCCCCAGGGAAGAACTTATCGGGAAAAGTGATTATGATATTTTTCCGAAGGAACAGGCGGATGTATTCTGGGAGAAAGACAACCTCGTATTTGAAACCGGAGAAACAAGCATAAATGAAGAAGAAATTACATGGCAGGGAAAATTACATACGATTTCAACCAAAAAATCACTATTCAAAGATTTCATAACCGGAAAAAGATTCATTGTGGGCACCGTCAGAGACATTACTGAACGCAAGCAAATTGAGAAAACACTGCGTGAATCGGAACAAAAGTATCGAGCTTTAGTCGAGCAGTCGTTGCATGGCATCGTCATCCTTCAGGACTTCCGGATTGTCTTCGCCAACGCTGCAGCAATGGAAATCTCCGGACTCACTATAGATGAAGCAAAATCTCTTACTCTGGAAGACATGATGGCATTTATCCCGCTCGAGAACCGAGCGGCCACCCTGGAGCGACTTAAGAACCGTTTCGCAGGTAAGAATGAACCGGGAATTTACGAATTACGGCTTGTTCACAGAAATGGAGAAGAGTTCTGGCTGAATCTGTCTTTTAGTAACATTGAATACCAGGGCAAATTTGCAATTCAGTTAGCATTTGTTGATATCACTGACCAAAAACGAATGGAGGAGGCGCTCCGCCGGTCGGAGAAACGGTTCAGAGATATCTTTGAGAATACTGCTGTAGGTATATACTGTACTACACCTGATGGACGGATTCTGATGGCGAATCCCGCTCTTGTTCATATGCTGAGATATTCATCGTTCGAAGAACTCAGTCAGCGGAATCTTGAAGAAGAAGGATTTGAGCCTCAGTACCGGCGCTCGATGTTCAAAGAAGAAATTGAGCGGAAGGGCCGGATTGTGAGTTGGGAGTCGATATGGATAACGCGGGATGGAAAGAAACTCTATGTCATTGAAAACGCACGAGCCGTGCGGGATGAAGATGATAAGATACTGTACTACGAGGGGACTTCCGAAAACATTACCGAGCGCAAGAAGGCCGAGGAAGCACTGTGTGAATCCGAGCGGCGATACCGTGCGATCTTCGAACAGGCGGCCGACTCGATTGTGCTTATTGATGCAGAGACCGGGGAGCTTGTAGAGTTCAACGACAGGACACACCAAAACCTCGGCTACACACGTGAGGAATTCCAAAATCTCAAGATACCTGACTTTGAGGTCATTGAGTCTACTGAGGAAGTCAAGAAACACTTAGAGAAAATTGTCAGGACAGGTACAGATACGTTTGAGACGAAACACAGAACAAAAGACGATGAGATCCGGGACGTTCAGATAAGAAGCAGAGCGATTTCCATTCGCGAGAAGGATTTTGTTCAGAGTATATGGCGTGACATCACAGATAGCAAGAAAGCGGAAGCAGCACTGGCAGAGTCCGAAGGGAAGTTCAGAAATCTTGCGGAAGGATCGCCAAACATGATTTTTATTAACAAGAGAGGCAGGATTTTGTATGCAAACAAAAAATGCGAAGAGATTATGGGCTATAACAGAGAGGAATTCTACCATCCGGATTTTGACTTTATGACTTTAATCGCACCGGAATTGAGGCAGTTAATTAAAACGAATCTCGGCAGGCATATGAAAGGAGAGGAGATTAAGCCTTACGAATATGGGCTCGTCACTAAAGAAGGCGAAAGGTTGGAAGCAATCATCACAACGAAGTTGATGAAATACAACGGAGAAGATGCAATCCTTGGTACAATAACCGATATCACCGAACGCAAGCAGGCAGAAGAGAAACTTCGTGAGTATCAGGAGCAGCTTAAGTCTTTAGCTTCGGAATTGACCTTGGCTGAGGAGCGGGAAAGGCACCGCATTGCAACGGAGCTGCACGACGAAATCAGCCAGTCGCTATTCATTTCTAAAATGAAACTGGAAGAGATTCAGAAATCCGGATCCGGCAAAACATTTGATGATACGTTGGACGAAATCAATAACTCTCTTGGTCGGATAATTGCGTCCATGCGGTCACTGACTTTTGACCTCAGCTCGCCTATACTGTATGAGTTTGGTTTTGAGGAAGCCGTAGCTGAATGGCTTAACGAACGAGTCGAGAAAAAGTACGGTATTGCAACTGAGTTTGAAGACGATGGATTGCCAAAGCCGCTGGATGATGATATTAGAGTCATTTTGTTCCGTAATGTTCGAGAACTACTCATCAACGTTGTTAAGCACGCGCATGCAAAAAAGATAAAAGTCTCTATTAAAAAAGTCGACAGCCAAATACGCATCTGTGTCGAAGATGATGGATTAGGATTCGACTCTGCTAAAGCAGAATCGATGATAACCAATAAAAAAGCGTTTGGACTGTTCAGTATTCGGGAGAGGTTGGAACATTTTGGGGGGAATCTTAAGATTGAATCTGAATCAGGCTGCGGGTGCAGAATTACGATTACATCACCATTAAGTCGAGAGGAGATTAGCAAGGACAAACAAGCATGAACATAAGAATCTTGTTGGCTGATGACCACCAAATGGTGCGTGAGGGCCTGCGTTCCCTGCTTGAGAAGGAAAGTGATTTTCAAGTAATTGGTGAAGCTGAAGAAGGGCGACAAGCCGTCCAACTTGTACGGAAACTGCAGCCGGATGTGGTCGTTATGGACATAACGATGCCAAACCTGAACGGAGTAGAAGCTACACGGCAGATTGTTAGCGAGTATCCTGACATCAAGATAATTGCCTTATCGATGCATTTTAGCAGGATTTTTGTCCTCAATATGCTCAAGGCCGGTGCTTTAGGTTATATTTTGAAGGGTGATTCTTCTGAAGAACTCATTGAGGGAGTAAGAACCGTATCCGCAGGCGGAGCTTATTTTAGCCCGAAAGCAGCCAAGACTGTAACTGAAGTGTTGGCAAATCCCTTGCCAGACTCACCATTAGATGTTCTAAAGCCCAGAGAACGCGAGGTGTTTCAACTTATTTGCGAAGGAAAAAACACGAAGCAGATTGCTTTAGAGCTTCACGTTAGTATAAAAACCATCGAGGCAAGCCGACGTAAGATAATTGAAAAGCTTGATGCCAAAAGTATACCTGAGCTTGTCATAATAGCCATCGAGAACGGAGTAATCTCCCTCGATGGGTGAGAGATGGACGGATACCACTTTGTAAGGGTTGTTAAAAAAGCTTCGTTATGTTCATATCACCCATCGTTATTATTTCCGGGCGAAATTCCTATATATCTTTACCCAATGCTTAGAATCTATCAAGATGTTCACTTCGGTCGGCGCGGTGTCTGCCTTGAAGTGGTCCGAGAATAACAAGCCTGATAATATTCAATACAGGTACTGTTGGTCATATAGTAGGGAAAACGCAGCGCATAAATAGGAATATCCTATATGCTGTTGCCAGACATTCAACCGAAATATCAATAATATGCGACAAAACCATTGTTATGTGTAAAACAAATTGATGTTTGTTCTGATATCGACAAAAAGGGAATAAATGGAGGGAGAGGATGGTTTTGAGATTGCTGCCTGTGGATTGGGGCTTTCGCCATTCCTGGATTGTTGACGGTCAGCAATATTGTCAATCTGGTTCGCCGAGGTATATTTTGAGCAGTTAGGAAAGCAAGTGGCTAACAATTTTAATGCGGCTTCAAGAGCGTCTTTCTCTATGTAAATACCAGCATAAATCGACGCTATAAGGAGATGATTAAGATGTTAAGCCTGGCACGAGAAGCGCTTATCACTATTTCAAACAAGGAAGTACTCCTTAACACAGCACTGGCTGATATGATTAAAATCAGTCCTTACTATGCCGAGCTTATATGCAGGTCGTTGAGTAAAGATGAATACATTATTATAGATATTGATGGAAAGTGCGAAATTACACCAAAAGGAAGACATTTTCTAAATGGAAATAACGCCAGAACATAAAGGCCATATCGAGAAAATCATCAGCGAAATGGAATGCCCGAAGAATTTTATATGTTATGAATCGGGCTTCGAAAATCTCGGAAATATAAAGCTTATCGCCGATGGTGAAAGGATTGAGTGTTTAGGGGGAGAGCAACTAAAGTGTAAGTACGCATTGTGTTACGGGAAGCTGACGATTTGTCAATGCCCTCTTCGTAACTATATTGCCAAGAACTTTAATATGTAAAAATCACTGACGCTGTTATTTCTCACTACTATTGTAGTGATGTATTAAGAAGCAGAAATGTTACAGTTTTTTATTCAGTCCCTGAGTCCTGGTAAATACGGCTGAGTTTTGTTTTATCCTCTTTTTTTTATCCTTTAAATCCTGTCTAAAATGTGGCGATGGTATTGTCACTTTCCAATGATTGTGTTATAATATTAAGATTAAATTGCTATTACCGTATCTGAGAGTTAATTACTCGGGATAATCCCGGTTAGTATTAGAAAAGACGCCTAAATAGCTTGGAAATTGTAAGGAGAACCTATGAAAAACGATAAACTTTCGCGAAGGACTTTTATCCGCAATACTTCTCTGGCAGCAGCGGGAGTAATTGCCGGAGCAATGTCCAGCAAAAGCCAAGGTTTGAGCGCGAGCACCGAGTCGGCCATCAGAAAGACCCCCAGCTATAATCCTGATATGGAATATCGACGTCTGGGAAAGACCGGGCTTTGGGTCTCGGTCGTGTGCCTTGGCGGACACTGGAAGCGCGTCAACGTAATGAATCAGGACTTCGACAAGAACCGTCGCGAAGTCGTCAGCCGGTGCATTGATGTCGGCATTAATTACATCGACGCCTGCTGGGACAACGAGGTTAAGGCGTACAGCAAAGCCTTGGCCGGACGACGCGACAAGATGTACATGGCTCTCTCTCATGGTGCTAAGGAGACGCGCAACGATAAATATCGTACTGCAAAGAAGCTTCTGGGGAGCCTCGACGAACTCCTGAGGGATTCGAAACAGGAGTACACTGATTTGTGGCGCATCACCTGCCACGAACCCGGCGGTAAACACTCGTTCAATACATCCTGTGAGATGGTTGAAGCGCTTGAAAAAGCGAAAAAGCAGGGCAAGGCCCGTTTCATCGGATTCTCGTCGCATGACCGGCGATGGATTAAGTTCATGATTGAATACTTCCCTCAAATTGAAGTTGTGTGCTTTCCCTACACGGCCAAGAGCAAGGTCGCGCCGGAAGACAGCCTCTTTCCCGCACTCAAGAAATGTGATATAGGGGCATTTGGCATCAAGCCCTTTGCGAGCAACTCTCTGTTTAAGGGCAGCAGCGCGCCAGACGATCCTCGTGCTGAAGAGGATGACCGACGAGCACGACTGGCTATCCGCTATATTCTGTGCAATCCGGCCATCACAGCACCGATACCGGGACTTATAAGTCCGCACCAGGTAGACAATATGGCCAAAGCTGTGAAAGAACACCGACAACTGGATGCTGCCGAGGTCCAAGAGCTTGAGAAAAGTATGGACGAAGCGTGGGCCAACCTGCCGGCAAACTACCAGTGGCTGAAGAACTGGGAGTACGTATAAGAACAAGCGAAAGCTGAGAAGCTTTAAGTATAATATTAAGGCGAATACAGACCGGACAAACTCTATATGAAAGGGATTTGAGTGAGCAATTTTAGGAATTGTTTGTGGATGTTCGTGTTGGCAACGATAGTTGTTGCGATAGCTGCCTGTGAACATCAAGTCAAGGAGAAGCAGGAGCAGCCGCTGCTGCTTGAAGAAAAACCTCTTTTGCTTGAGGAACCGCTGCTGTTGCTCGGTGATGAAGAAGAAACGGGACCGATGGCGGACAACAGCCGCTGCCACGTCTGCCATATAAACTACGACGACGAGGTCTTGGCCGTAACGCACGCACGGGCCGACATCAACTGCGAGAAGTGCCACGGAGCCTCTGATGCGCACTGCGGTGACGAAGATAACATAACTCCGCCTGATATTATGTATCCTGCGGAAAAGATCAGGCCGTTCTGTATTGGTTGTCATTCTAAGGAAAAGATTGATATCGATGTGCATAAAAGTGTTATGGCCAAACCTGACACAAAAGAAGCCATCTGCACGAATTGCCACGGAGAGCATCGTCTGGGCTATCGCACACGTAAATGGGACAAGACAACCGGCAATCTGATAGAGGATGACAAGGTGCGGATGACCGAGAAGCCGAATGAATAGCTGAATGTTGTTTGGGGGATTGGGTTTGTTTCCGGCTTCGCCAGAGGCTACGCCGCGACAAGTTGGGTTTGAATTGTGTTTGTTTGGGCATTTTATTGGCTTTGATTGGCTTTGAATTGGCTTTAATTGGCTTTGAATTGGCTTTAATTGGCTTTGAATTGGCTTTGTTTTCCTAATTGACCAAGTGTCCATTTGTACATAATTCCTTGTTAATACTTTAGTTACGTCATACTTGACTTTTTGGAAATTGGCTTTGTTTTGCATAAAAAGTTTATTTTGTAAAGCGCTCATGACATCTGTAAATGTTTCTTTACAGTTGTAGAGCGACTTAAAGACACGTAAGTCGTTTATTAATCGCGGATTACGCGGGGTTTTAGCCACAAAGACACGAAGGTACGAAGAATATTTCATTAATCGCGGATTACGCAGATTAAACGGATTTTTTAGCCACAAAAATGCACAAAAAACACAAAGGCATGGAGAGAATTTAGACGCAGATTGCGCAGATTTCGCAAAAGAATGTAGCCACAGAGTTTTTTGCCGGCCGGCGCGGACTTGGCAGCGGCTTTCTCGATACCAGTATCTGTGAAGCCTGCGGCCAACGTCCGCTGGGCCATCGGGGATGGCCGGCATAAGAATATGCAGGCCGGCAAAATAGGATTCTTTATTAGTCATTAATACACCAAAATGTTAAAACATTGGCATTTATGATGCAAAATAATGCTTTTATCTCGTATTTAGTATTCAGTATATCGCCATTTGAGGCTAAAAAGGCCTGATTCCTTACTTTTAACTGCTCAATTTTACATTCTCAATTATATATTGTCGTTTATATTATACCAAACTTGGCCGGAATGTTCAATAATAATCGAACTTTTTTATGAAAAAATTTCAAAATTTTCGCATATTTTATTTGACAATACTGATCGCAGAGTTTAGAATTGAATGATAACAACTACGGAATTTTGCATCTTTTGAGCAAGCGACGAAAGTACGCTTCGATAACGAAGATTTAATGGCCGCATTGGTCAGAAAGGGGGCCGAAGAAATGTGTGGGGGACGAAACTTAAAGGCCTGTGTGCAAATGTCAATATTTTTCCTGGGGATGACCTGCACTGCTGCTTCGGGAAGGACTATCTACGTTGATGACGATGGGCCTGCGGATTTCATTAACATTCAGGCCGCAATCGATGATTCCAACGAAGGCGATACCATAATCGTGGCCGATGGCACTTATACCGGTGTCGGCAACAGAGATATAGATTTTCTCGGCAAGGCTATCACGCTCCTCAGCGAAAACGGGCCGGAAAATTGTATTATCGACTGCAACGGTACGGAAACAGAACCGCATCGAGGTTTCTATTTTCATCATGGCGAAGATGCAAATTCAGTCCTGGACGGCTTTACTATTACCAACGGCTTAGCCAATGACCTCATTGTTCCATATGGTGGAGGTATCTATGGTGATGGTACAAAGGCTACAATTCAGAACAATCACATCGTGAACAATGTGGCTTTTACGAGTTCTTTCCCTACTGTTGCTATAGGTGGCGGCCTTTATGACTGTGATGGTACTATTCAGTATAATATCATTTCTGGGAATAGTGCTGCTGCCATTGACATGGAAAGTATGAGTGTGGGAGGTGGTCTCTACGGGTGTGATGGGACAATAAAGCACAATACCATCTCAAACAACTCGGCCGATTTCGGCGGGGGTATGGACATTCACTCAAGTAATCCAATAGTAAGCGGATGTGCTTTTACTGGGAACATAGCCAACATTCACGGTGGCGGGGTATACAACGGTGGCGGCAACCCAAAGGTGACCAATTGTACATTCAACGGCAATGTGGCTATTGTTGGGGCCGGGATGTACAACCGGACTGGTGGTAGCCCGATACTGAAAAACTGCACGTTCAGCGGAAACGAAGCAACCCTCGCAGGCGGTATATACAATCGTTCAGATAGCGAGCCGAATCTGATCAACTGCATCCTTTGGGGCAACAAACCTGATCAGATATATGGGGGTTCACCGACGATATCCTATAGCGATGTGCAGGGCGGCTGGCTAGGCTTGGGCAATATTGACGCCGACCCATGTTTTGCAGACCCGTGTAATGATGATTATCACTTGAAATCTCAGGCAGGCAGATGGGACGCTAACAGTGAAAGTTGGGTGCTTGATGATGTGACAAGCCCATGTATCGATGCTGGTAATCCCGGTTGTCCTTTAGGTGATGAACCAAACGATCTTAACAATGTTCGTATCAATATGGGAGCATATGGCGGTACTGCCGAGGCGAGCAAGCCGCCTGCCAATTGGCGCAGTATTGGCGATATGACTAATGACTGGGTAGTAGATTCTAATGACCTCAAAGTTTTTGTTGATTATTGGCTCCAAACGGGCCGGTGTATTCCGAGTGACCTTAACCGCAATCAATCCAGTGACTTTATAGACTTTGCATTTATATCTCTCGATTGGTTGGAATGTACAGGATTGAAGGAAAATTTTTGAGATATGAGAAGAGGAGTCTGTAGAGTTCAGGATTTCTTTAGAATAAAGAGCGAAAGGAGATCAAATGAATGAAACATGGTTCTGTAAGCGTATTTTCCTGTCAATTGTAGTGGTCGGCGTTTTTTTCTGCGTACAAATTATTAGCACGGCTGTGCCTGAAGGTCACGACTTCAGGACGATACCGGCAGATGCAGATTATGTACCGCGCGATTTGCTCGTACGGTTTTCTCCTAAATCCGATGGTAAACAGCGCGACATAGCGGAGAAAAAACAGATTTTGAGTTCTTTAGGCGAGGCGACAATAAAACGCAATTATACGATTGTCCCGGGGCTGAGCCTGGTGAAACTGCCGATAGGAACAACAGTTAAAGATTCTCTGACAGTATACAACAATGCCAGTGGAATTCTATACGCAGAACCTAACTATAAAATATACCTTGCCTCGACATCTCCTAACGATCCGTGTTTCAGCAAGCAGTGGGATCTGCATAACACGGGCCAGTCAGGTGGAACTGAGGACGCCGATATTGATGCACCGGAGGCATGGGACATAGCAACGGACGCCAGTGACATCATCGTGGCGGTCACCGATACAGGAATCGACTTCGGGCATCCTGATCTAATAGGAAACTTATGGGAGAATGAAGTCGAGAAGAATGGCTCCACAGGCTATGATGACGATGGAAACGGTTATATCGATGACTATCGTGGTTGGGATTTCGCCAACAACGACAATTACCCGATGGATGATTTCATTCACGGAACCCACGTTGCGGGAATCATCGGCGCCGTTGGAGACAATAATACAGGCGTGACGGGTGTTTGCTGGCAGGTTAAGATTATGAACTTGAAGTTCATGAATAAATATGGTTCGGGTGTTGATGCTAATGCGATTTCGGCAATAGAGTACGCCGTTGACATGGGCGCAAAGGTCTTAAGCAATTCTTGGGGTAAGCAGCATCGCAGTCAGTCGATCAAGGATGCGATTGACGCTGCCGACGCATGTAGTGTCCTGTTCGTGGCTGCAGCCGGAAACTGGAACGGGAACAATAATGATGGTGAAACTAAATGCTATCCGTCGAGTTTTGATTCTAAGAATATTATTGCGGTATTATCTACTAACTACGATGACGAATTATCGGATTTTTCCAACTATGGACCTAATTCAGTTGACCTTGGCGCTCCTGGCGGTGAGGGTCGCTACCCTTGGGGCGATGATGATATCCTCAGCACAACGCCCAGGAATTCGACGGATTTTATGGATTATTGGGCTTTGTCTACATATTATGAGTACTTGTCAGGTACGTCTATGTCGACACCGCGAGTAGCCGGGGCGGCTGCGCTTATATGGGCGGAGAAACCCAATTTGACATATCTGGAGGTCAAGGACATCCTGCTCGATACGGTTGATAAGCTCGATGACTTAGAGGACCTTTGCGTTACTGAAGGCAGGCTGAACTTACATAAGGCTCTTCAGAGGACTTTTCTTTATCCGGGAGCAGGGGGGGGACTTTGTATAAAAAGTGACTCAGGTAAACCTGTAGCTCGTTTTGACGATTCAGGAGACTTGTACCTAAAAGGGACTTTGAACGAACTCTCATACCCCGAAGCATCAGAAGAGGACGAGTTCATATTTCAAGATACGTACGGCACAGAGAATATGATAATTGACGCGAATAACGGCGATGTATACCTTAGGGGCTACTTATATGAAGAAGAGGAGGAGCCGTTGACACCTCCTACCTATCTGAGTAATTTAATTATCAAAAATAGCAGCGGGAACATAGTCGCTTATGTCGATTATGGAGGTCACCTGCATCTGAAGGGCAACGTATATGAAGAGCAATAACAGTGTAAACAAAAGGGAAGCAGAAAAAATATTTAATAACTAACTAAAAGAAAGGAAAAAGGTGGTTGAAATGGAGAAGATATTAAAAAGTAAATTAGTAACGTGTATTTTGGTTTTGGTTCTCGCTTCTACGATTTTTGTTCTCGGAGGTAATGATGTTATCGTCAAAGATGGGGACTTGATATTGGAGGGAGAGATAACAGGCCCGTCTCCCTACAACCTGCCCGATGCATATATTTACTATCTAAGCGTTGATGACGCTGTTGATATCGGGGGCACACTGTACTGTGGGAAAATAGATGGAGGTTGGTTTGACCCAGAGTGGGTGCAATATGACAGGCAAACAAGATTGCAAGTCGTGGAGTCGGTAAAAAGAGAAGTGCCTCCCGACAAACAAGGTGGTGCTGTATTGTTTTTTAACAAAGATACTAAAAGATTGGAAACCTATATTCCAGATGAAGGCAAGTTCTATGACTTACAAGGAAATCTAATTGATACTATGCCAACAATAGAGGTTGCAACAAATTATAAAACACTTTATTATTTTGGCCGCGTTACCGGAGAAATTAAGGAGGTACAAAGAACTATCTATGACAAGTATAGAATCAAAAAAGGATTTAGACTGGACAGAGAGACGGGGCATTTTATAAATACTGCTTCAGGGGAGATTGTTCCGAAAGAGACGGCCATCGAGCTTATAAAGGCCTTATAAGCTGATAAACTTAAAAAAGTTGGTGTTAAGGATAAGCTCGGAGGATAAAACATAACATAAAACATGCAGAACAGCACCAAAGAGCCGGTAGTAAAAAAAAACTAATAAGATCGCAATACATGGAAGTCTGCTTTTTAACAAGTCGTCATATCCTAAATACAGTTGATACTATAATTACAAACTATTCAATCCAGAAGGAATACAGCTTGGCATTCTTCAACTGAAACACTAATCGCAAGTGCCCATCACCTGGCTCTGCCAGCTCCTTCATTGATTTCCAGACCATCCTGCCCTTAGTTATATCTTCAGTCAACGCAATCGAATCATCCAGCGTATACGATTCAATCGGCTCTGAATCTCTTGACAACACCGCGGCCTTGACCCAGCCGCCATCCGCCACTTCGGCATTTACAAACAACCCCTCACCCTTGAACGTCATAGGGCGGGTTATTATTTGGCCTGGTGTTTGTCCTGCGTTGAGTGAGGCAAAACCATCCCGGCGCAGTTTAGCCAGCCCGATACCAAACGACCAGTTTTTGACATCCTCGCGATTGGCATTGCGCGCGCCGAAATAATAGAACCACAGTTCATTGCCGACGAGAGCGGGTTTGATTTTTGCAGGCCCTAAATAATCGGCGTCCCAACTGTCATCGGTTCCCAATGGAATAAAGGGCTTTCGCTGCCTCGGCCTGGACCAGTGGCGACCGTCCTGGCTATAGCTCAACTGAATATCGACCTGCTTGAATCCTTTGGGAATTACACACAGAGTACGTATCATCCCAACCCACATACTCTCATAAACAAAACCGATATGGCCGTAAAACTGCCGGTCGGGCGGGTCGAGCCTGTCGGGAAACATAAGGAAGCGCTCACGGCTCCAGTGGATAAGGTCGTCACTTTCCATAAAGGCACGAAGTCTCAGCCGCGGCTTGAGCTCCTGGACGATTCCAAGCTGCTTGATTTTTTCTTCGGGAAAATACAAGTTGAATTTGGTATCGCAAATGTACTTTTTCAATACAGGGTCGTAGCGAAAAATACATGTGTCCCCGACTCCTTTGGCCCAGAAAGGACCGGGGTTCATATAACTGTATGTTCTTTTGAGAATCGGACGTTTGAAACTCTGTTTCCAGTGCAGACCGTCTGCGGAGTGGTACGCATAAAATCCGCCTACTTCGTCTCCCCGTTTTTCGATGACGGCCTCATATCGCCGTTGTGGATCCGCCGCATCGGGATTAAAGATAAATCCTCTTACTTCTCCGGGGCCATTGAAGATTCTGTTGTCCTGCGGCCCCAGATCGGGTCTTGTCCAGTGAATGCCGTCGATGCTTTCGGCGTAATTCATACTGTACCACATACGGAATTTGCCGCTTTTGTTATCATATAAAACAGCCACCGGAACGCCTGGCATCAACGGATTACCGGAATATTTGGCCGGCTGATGAAATTGATGTGTAAGATTTTTCATCGAGCCTATACAATAGTCATCAATAAACAGTTGCCGCTTTGAGTCAATCTTCATCGGCCAGTCGGTTACATTGCCCGGAAACATTATATGGTCGCTGGTCAGGATACTATAGGCTTCTGGAAACCGGTCGCGGTCCACCCAGGACTCAGATTTATCAGTTGATTTCGCCATCACCGACATAACCGAAAGCATAAGCAAAAAGAAACTTATGAATAAATACATACTGACTTTGAAAACTGTTTTACTGTTTGTCATTATTTGCTCCTGTTTTTCCTACTTTGTCAAAATGGGTAATGACGCTGCGATTATCTAACATGTTTCTACTAAGTCCGGGTCGTCCTCTTATCAATCGATTAGTTAAATCGGTCATAACCGTTTGATATCTTGATTTATCAAGTACGGCAAATCTCATAACATTACTTTCTTGCGGCCAGCAAAGCCGGAATTATTTAAGAGAAATCCTCAGTTGTCAATCAAGACTTTAGGCACAGAGAATAGCATAAGAGAAGGGAAAAGGCAAAAAAAAGTGCTTTATTTGGACACTGACGAACACAGACTTTTTACCACGGACTAACGCGGACTTTTTACCACGGATTGCAGGCGGCGGAAGACCCCAGTGAGATAACGCTTCGCTATCTCACCCCGATAAGATAACGTTTCACTATCTCACGGGGCAGGCAGTTTCGGCATCTTGCTTCTAACAGGGTAAACGGGATTTGGTTTATTGAATGATTATGTTTACTACTAAATAAAGTACCGGACACCTTTAATTCTCCCTTTACTTCCCTTCGGCCCAGCCGTTCAGCTCGACTCGCAGGCCGTGCGGATTCGCGACTTCGCCGCTATTTTTCACGACGATTCGCAGCGTGTTCTCGCCGGCGATAAGATGCTCCATAACAAGGAAATCGAGCCATTTAGCGAAACTGGCGTTCCGGGCGATTTTCACGCCGTTGATCTCGATGCGCTCCACTATATCGTCACCCATGAACCGGCCAAATACGCTCGCCGTCTCCAGATCCATCCGCTCGTCTATGTTGAATGTTTGCTCATAAACATACGTACCGGGCGAAACATCCACTCCATCCGCTCGCGGCGTAATCCATTTCGACTTCGAGTCCGATGTCTGTTCGCTCCACGGCGGGATCGGCGCCGTCGCGAACCGGACCGTATAGTTCTTAGGCCCTTTCCACGTATCGTCACTGCTCTGCGTCAACCGCCAGTGCGAATCGACCGCCCCGTCCTGCAGCAATCGGTTGTCGTCGTCCACGCCGGTACTGTAAACCGCAATCGGAAACTCTTTCTGCTCGTAAGCCCGTTTCTTCCTGACGTATTTCCTTCGGCCTTCGACCATGTAATCCCAGATACCTTTCTTCCAGGTGGCCACCCGGCGTTTTTCGATATCCGTCCGGGTGGACGCAATAGCCTGTTCCATCAGGCGACCGAGTTCTTTCATTCGCGGCTTCGTCCCGAGCTTCTCCCAGGAATCCTCCTCTGTGCCGCCGATAATGCCTTCTTCTTTATTGATCTCGGCGATGCGAAAATAGAATTTCTTCATCGGCTCTGCGGCGGCCCCGAAGTATAGCGTGAAGAACTCGTCGGTCAACGCCTTGTAATCTGTCTCGGCGTTGAAGGCGGTCTGCATATAGAGGTAGTAGCCCAACTGCTTCGGGACACCGCACAGATAATACCCGCGAACACCGTCGCGGGCATATCGTTTGACCCATTTTGAAATCACATCGGGCATGAAGAGCGGGAAACAGTTAAAACCATTCATCAACGCCCGTTCCATCGGATGATGGAAATAGTTCCAGACATGCAGCCGCCGCCCGGAACGTTTGTT
>JAUWLI010000142.1 GCA_030613765.1 Phycisphaerae bacterium | reverse complement strand
AACCACTCCCATATTCGCAGCAACAGGTTCGACGAGGACCGCCGCGATTTTGCCCTTGTGCATTTGAAAGGCCTTTTTTGCCGCGTCGATATCGTTATACGGGATTACGATGGTCAGATTGGCAATCGCATCGGGAACGCCAGCACTTGATGGTGTGCCCCTTTCGGCAAGGCCGGAACCGGCAGCGACGAGGAGTGAATCGCTGTGTCCGTGATAACAGCCGGCCATTTTGATTATGAAATCCTTTTTCGTAAAGCTGCGAGCAAGACGGATAGCAGACATTACCGCCTCAGTGCCGCTGCTAACAAGACGAACTTTTTCGATGGAGCCGAAGGCGGCGATTATTTTTTCGGCCAGCCTGGTCTCGGCCAATGTCGGTGCTCCGAACGAGGTTCCTTTTTTCACTGCGGCTTGAACGGCTTCCAACACCTTCGGATGGGCGTGTCCAAGAATCATCGGCCCCCATGAGCAAACGTAATCTACATATTCATTGCCGTCGATATCGTAGATTTTTGAGCCGACCGCGCGATCGATGAAAAGCGGGCCTATATCCACACCGCCAAAAGCTCTCACCGGCGAGTTGACACCGCCCGGTAGAAAATTTACGGCTTCGCTGAATGCCCGGGCTGACTTTGGGTAATTGGCCTTTTGTTCGTCCATCGTATATGTTCACCCCGTAAGAAAGAACCCGCTTTGCGAGAACCAAATTCTACTTTTTTTGCCCCGTCAAGAAGCTGCAAGCTCGGTTCTAACGGGTTTGATATCATTTCATATTGCCTATATCGTATATCTTATTGGCTATATTGTAAATCCCGGTTTTGGGCAAACCTGCTATTTTTCTTGCAAAGCTCGGAATGTTACCTATAATCTGGGCTTTTGAATCTCGATAAGTGAACACGGAGCACAAATATGAATTTGGTGAAATGGTTTCGCAAAAACAGGACAAAAGTGATGGCTGTTGTTGTCGTCGTTATACTTTTCGGCTTTATTGGCGGGGGTGCATTCCTGCAGTTCCTCAGCAAGAGAAGCTCAGGGCTGCACAAAACAGCGGCATACTTTGGAGATAACAGGAAAATAACGAACAATGACATAATGTTGGCCCGCGAAGAGTTAAGGATCCTGCAGTTAGTGGGGGCCGGCGATTTGCTAAAAAACATTGGTGTTCCATTATTTAATACGCCGGATTTCCGGGCCCTTCTGATGGGTGAACTGTTGTTTAGCGAGCGGAGAACTTCACCGGGATTAGTCAATTATATAAAACAAACAATAAGAACGAGCGATTATAGAATAAGTGATAAGCAAATCAGTGATATTTACAAACTCACTGTGCCAAGCGAGATATACTGGTGTTGTTTGTTAAAGGAAGCGCAACTGGCAGGGATGAGGGTATCAAAAGAGGATGCACGCAGACTGTTGATAAATGCAATCCCAAAAATACCACAATTTCAAGGGGCAACATATTCGCAGGTAGTCGGGTCAGTAGTAAAGCGGGGAGGGATCCCGGAGGAAAAGATACTGACAACGTTCGGGAAATTGCTGGCGATATGGGAATACGCAAAGATTAGTTGCTCAGGCGAAGATATTACCAGCTCGCAGATAATGCAATCAGTAAGCATGGAGAGGGAAACAATTGATGTTAACTTTGTGAAATTTGATTCGACCGTGTTTGCCGAAACTCAAAGTGAACCAAATCAGGAAAGAACCTCTGCGCATTTTAACAAATACAAACAATACTTTGCCGGTACTGTTAGCGAGGAAAATCCTTATGGTTTCGGATATAAGCTTCTCGACAGAGTTCAGCTTGAATACATTACCTGCCGGATCGATGATGTTTCCAAAATAGTAACACCGCCTACACAGGAAGAAGCAGAAGAATTCTACCGGAGAAACAGAACGCAATTCACTGAAGAGGTTCTTTCTGACCCAAACGACCCGAATTCGTTGTTAGCTGAACGAGTTAAAGGTTATTCCGAGGTGGCAAGTATCATTTTAAATAACCTGCGGCAAAATAAAATCAATTCAAAGGCAAAAAGTATCCTGGATGAGGCAAAGGCACTTACCGAGCCCGGTTTGCAGGAAACAGAAACAGAGAAGGCGACTCTCACTGCAGAGCAGCTCAAAGAGCGGGCAGGCGATTATAAGGCTGCTGCCGACCAATTATCTAAAGACTACAACATCAAGGTATATACGGGTAAAACAGGTCTGCTTGGTGCGGCTTATATGCAGTTAGATGATAACCTTGGCAGGTTGTTTCTGAGGGGTTATGGAGATACCGTTATCGGATTGACTCAGATTGTGTTTGCGGTCGATGAGCTGGACCTTAGTGAGCTTGGGCCTTTCGCTGTGTCGAAGCCGAGAATGTATGAAAATGTCGGTCCGTTGAGAGATATATTAGGCCGAATAATGGTGATTGTGCGGGTGATTGATGCTCAAAAGGCAACTGAGCCTGAGAGTATAAATCAAACCTTTAACGTAAACACGCTCAAATTTGAGACAGCGGACCAGCAGACAGATCAAGCTGACCCCAACATTGGGCCGGTGGAGGATTTGGAAAACGAGGAAGTTTATTCGGTAAAAGACAAAGTGACGGATGATTTAAAAAGACTTGCAGCAATGGATGTTACAAAAAAGAAGGCCGGGGAGTTTCTCGACCTGGTGGCCAAGGACGGCTGGGAGAGCACTATTGAGAAGTTTAATGAGCTTTATAGACAGCAGGGCGGGCAGGATGAAAGCGACCCGAATGTGGCCGAGGACCCAAACGCTATAAAAGACACTGACGAACCTTTTCAGATGGAAAATTCGGCAAACCTGCAGAGAATCTCACGGGAGACAATTGGAAGGTTAGCAGTTGTAAGCGATGGTAATCCGGGGACACCGTTATTCGTCAAGGAGGCCCAACAATGGTTGTCGGTTAGTGAGGCCAAAATAGCAAAACAGTTCATAGGTCGGTTATATTCGATTATACCGCCGGATAGTAACACCGTTGAAGCTTTGCCTATACTTATGTTATTTAAGCCGGATATGAGCTATTATTGTATAAAGGAAATTCGCGTCAGACGTGTTGTACGGGAAGAATACGAACAGATCAAGCCAATACAGGTATTCAAAGAGGAGTATATTCAATTCCAGAGCCTGGCGGCGGTACATTTTAATCCTGCAAACATTTTAAAACGTACAAACTTTAGATGGGCCGAAGAAAAGAAGCAGGCGGCAGAGGCAGATGCCAATGCACCCCCGGAATCTGAGGAGTCATCATAATGGCAATGCTTTCGAGGGAAAAACAAACGCTGTTCCTGCTGATCGTAGGATTGCTCTCCTGGCTCGTGCCCGGCGCGGGGCATTTCCTGCTGAAAGAAAAAGAACGGGCAATAATTATATTCGCAACTATTGTGCTGACTTTCTGTGTTGGTATATATATAGGCTCAATTGGTGTAATTAACCTGTTCGGGGCGACGCCGTGGTATGTTGTAGGGGCGCAAGTTATGAATTCGCCGATGGTGCTGATGCTGGGGCGCATGACCGATGGTGGTGCTTATCCAGTCTACGGCTGGCCGAACGAAATCGGACAGATATATACAAGCACAGCGGGCTTGCTCAACCTTTTGTGTATTGTCAACGCTGTTTATCTGGCTTATCTACGCGGCATAGAGCCGGCCAGAGGGTAAGATGTCGATGGAAGCTATTTTTGTAATTGCCACCTTTACCGTACCGGAAAACTTCGGGCCAACTCCACAGTCTATGCTGTGGCTGCTGCCTTTAGTGGCGGCAATAGCCATCATCTATAAAGCAACGAAACTTCCGACAATCAAGGCAGCCGATTTTATCAAAGAGACGTCGATTTTATTCGGCTCAATTGTTGTTTTCATAATTATAGCTGCATTGACCTTACATGCTTTTGCGTGGTTAATTGCAGGGTGATTGCAGGATTTGTAAATTGGTTGCTGCTCACTATTGACCATCTCAGACTTGCCGGGGACTCAATCGTCATGGTCCGGCAAAGTGTTTTCAATTACTTCTAATTCGACAAGGGCGTTAAAAGCGGCTTTTTGCTCTGCTTCTTTTTTGCTTCTGCCCCAGGCACTTGAGAAATGACGGTCTGCGACAACAACCTGGGACTCAAAACATTTGTCGTGGTCAGGTCCTTTTTCATCAAGGAGTTCGTAAGCAGGAGTTGTATTTAACTGCTGCTGGACGTATTGCTGCAATAGGGATTTGTAATTACCCTGGGCCTGTTCCGCATCGGCCTGGTCGATTGAAGGACCAAAAGTTCTCAAGATGACACTGCGTACAGCTCCCAATCCGCTGTCAATATAAATTGCCCCGATAATGGCCTCCATCAGGCCGGCAGCCAGAGAGCCTGTCAAGGCCCGATCTGAGGCCAGGCCCTTGCCGACTTTTAGAAACTTTTGCAGGCCGAGTTCCATGGCGATTTGAGCACAAGTAATGCGAGAAACAAGCATGCTCTTTATTTTCGTTAAATCACCTTCCAGATAACCCGGGAACCGCTCGAAGAGTGTTTGGCAAATGACCAGGGCTAAAATCGAGTCTCCGAGAAACTCGAGCCTTTCATTGCTCGAAAGACGATTGTTGGCCGCCGAGGAATGAGTTAATGCCTTGATTAAAAGGTTGCGGTCAGAAAACTTGTAACCTATTATCTGCTCGATTTGCTGCTGAACTTCTTCGTTCATTCAACTGTGTCCTGTTTTTTGCAGCACTTATTTTGCAAAAAAAAGAAAAACGGAAACTCTTGTATAAGCCCCGCGAGCAGATTACGAATACCGCTGTCTCAGCGACCTTCGTAACCGGCTCAATAGGCGACATACATTACATTCTGTTATTTTAAGAAAAATATATACTGGTTGTCAAGTCTTTTCTCATATATCGGCCGTTTGTATATGGACCTTCAAATGAAAAGCGATATGACAGCAGATTGTAAGCGTATAATGTATTAGAATATTATGCTTTTGTGCTCTTATCCACTCTATAACCTTCATAATCGATATAGACAAATGCCAGCGTTATTTTCTGGATATCGAGTTCTTACGGACGAGGAAAAAGATAGACCGTCACCCCGAGCGTAGTCGAGGGGTCTATTAAGATATTTCCACGAAGCACAGGCCTATGGCATATGATATCAGTCGTGCCAGTTCTGACTGAGGTCGTTCCATTCAGGATTCAGCGAGTCAATAAGTTTTACCTTTTTCTCACGTCTCCAGGCTTTGAGTTGCTTTTCGCGATTAATGGCTGAAGCAGAGTCTCTTATTACTTCGAAATATAGCAGTCGATCTATATCGTATTTATCAGTAAAGCCGGGAATCGAATGATTTTTGTGTTCGTAGACCCTTTTCTTGATATTGCTGGTTAACCCTATATAAAGGGTTCCGGATTTGCTCACCATAATATAAACATAAAATGTTTTCACATCCATATTTTAACAACATTTGCTTTTTTATGAAGAGATGGAACTGACTTTAATAGATTTCTCGACTCCGCTTCGCTCCGCTCGAAATGACACGCCGTCAACCCGAGCGCAGTCGAGGGGTCTATTCAAAAACAAACTCGTGAAGCGAACATTGTCATCTCGCGCAGAGTCCACAAGTTCGTATCACGATGTAAAGCACCAATTTTGTCTTTCCGGGATACCAATAATGTGTTAAATTATAGCTGACAACGAAGAAAAGACAAAGGGCGTCGCTAATATGAACACAGATGATTCTACAACCAGGCTTGACTTTATCCGGGCGATTGTTGCCGAAGACACCAAAACTAATAAATGGGACGGCCGGGTCGTGACGCGATTTCCGCCTGAGCCGAACGGCTATCTGCATATCGGACACGCAAAGAGTATCTGCCTTAATTTCGGTATCGCAGCCGAAAACAAGGGCGGCCTCTGCAATCTCAGGTTCGATGATACCAATCCCATTAAAGAAGAAGGTGAATACGTCGAAGCCATCAAAGAGGACGTTCGGTGGCTTGGTTTCGATTGGGCGGACCGGCTTTATTTTGGCTCGGATTATTTCGAGCAAATGTACGAGTACGCCGTCCAGCTTATCAAAGCAGGTAAAGCGTATGTGTGCGATCTTGACCTGGAGCAGATGAGAGAGTATCGCGGCACCCTGACCGAGCCGGGAAAGAATTGCCCCTATCGTGACCGCAGTGTCAATGAGAACCTTGACCTGTTTGAGCGGATGCGGGAAGGCGAATTCGAGGCCGGTTCCCGTGTTCTTCGAGCGAAGATTGACATGGCATCTGGAAACCTGAACATGCGGGACCCGGTTATGTACCGCATTCTGCACGCAGAACATCACCGTGCCGGCGATAAGTGGTGCATCTATCCGACTTACGACTGGGCCCACGGTCTTGAAGATTCCATCGAAAAGATTACCCATTCGATTTGTACGCTGGAATTTGAGAACCATCGGCCGTTGTATGACTGGTTCCTTGACGAATTGGGCGTTTATCATCCACAGCAGATAGAGTTTGCGCGCCTTAATTTAAGCTACACGGTTATGAGCAAGCGCAAGCTCCAGCAATTGGTGCAGGACGGACTGGTTAGCGGATGGGATGACCCACGGATGCCGACCATCTGCGGCCTGCGGCGTCGCGGCTATACGCCGGAGTCCATCCGAAACTTCTGCAAACGTATCGGGGTCAACAAGTTCAACAGCACCGTTGATATCGCTTTGCTGGAACATTGCCTGCGAGAGGACCTGAACAAAACCTCGCCTCGCGTGATGGCTGTACTTAGGCCGCTCAAGGTGGTCATCGACAACTATCCGCAAGACCAGGTCGAAGAGCTGGAGGCCGTGAACAATCCGGAGGATGCCGGCGCCGGCACGCGGAAGGTTCCTTTTTCACGTGAGCTTTATATCGAACAGGAAGATTTTATGGAGGAGCCTGTGAAGAAGTTCTATCGCCTGGCACCCGGCCGGGAAGTCCGCCTGCGATACGCGTATTTCATCACTTGTACAGATGTTGTTAAAGATGCCGGCGGCCAAATCGTTGAGCTGCACTGCACATACGATCCGGCAACACGGGGCGGTGACGCACCGGATGGACGCAAGGTCAAGTCAACGCTGCACTGGGTTTCAGCCTCTCATGCGCTCGAAGCTGAATCGCGATTGTACAATCATTTATTCAGCAAAGAAGACCCGGATGATGTAGCTGAAGGTGAGGATTTCAAGTCCAATCTGAATCCGAATTCGCTTGAAATACTATCTTCGTGTCGTGTTGAGCCATCTTTAAGCGAGGCAAAACCGGGGAGTCGATACCAATTCGAAAGACTGGGTTATTTCTGTGTTGACCCTGACAGCAGTGAAGACAAGCTGGTTTTCAGTCGCACCGTATCACTTCGCGACACGTGGGCTAAAATTCAAAAAGCTCAGAAGCAAAAAAGATA
>JAUWLI010000317.1 GCA_030613765.1 Phycisphaerae bacterium | reverse complement strand
GGAGAAATGCCTCCGGCGATTTCCATCGAATCATCGCTTATAATTTCCGCTGCGGCGGCAGCCGCCTTTATTTGTTTCGTAGGTTTTGCGAATGTGGGTATGCAGGCCGTCGACAATAACAGGAATAAGACAAATAGTATGCGAGGCGTTTTCATTTTTTCCGCTCCATCCGTTTTCATATATTCTTATTTTGTTCTTTCGAGCAGTGCGATTGCGAGCCGGCGGAGGGTGTCGGCCTTTGTTTCGAAGGGGGCCAGGAGGGCTGCCGCCTCGTCGGCGAGCTTTTTGGCTAACTGCTTTGATTTTTCAATTCCCACCACCGCGGGGTAGGTACACTTGTCTGCCCTGGCATCTTTGCCGGCCGTCTTACCCAACTGCTCACTCGAAGCACATACGTCAAGAATATCGTCGGCTATCTGGAAACCGAGTCCAATCTTCAGGCCGTATTCAGATAATGACTCAAGCTCATCTTTATTTGCACCGCCGCAAACAGCCCCCATTACAGCGGCGGCTCGGAACATCTTGCCGGTCTTGTTGATATGAATAGCTCGCAAGTTCTGTTCGGTTGCCTGTGTCTTTTTTAGAGGGGCTTTGAGGTCGGCCATCTGTCCTGCAATCATTCCTGCCGGCCCGGCGGCATCCGCCAGTTCATGAACCAGCCTTATTGCAATAGCCGGCTCATCAATATCTGTTGCCAAAATCTCAAAGGCCAGAGTCAAAAGGGCGTCGCCGGCCAGAATAGCTGTCGCTTCATCGAAGGCCATATGGCAGGTCGGTGAACCTCTTCGAAGGTCATCATTGTCTATAGCCGGCAGGTCATCGTGTACTAGCGAGTATGTGTGCACTATCTCGATAGCCGCGGCGGCAATTTCAGCGTTGCGGTTTGTTTTGCCGCCGACCAGCTCGCAGCACCATAAAACCAGCGCCGAGCGTATACGCTTACCCGGTGCAAACAGGGTGTATTTCATCGCTTCCTTTAAGTCGCCGTTAATCTCGGTGTGCCCGGCCAGGAGCCGGCCCAGGGTGTCATTTACGAGCTGGGCCTTATTTTGTAACAAAGCATTGAAGTTCATTGACTATTTACTATTGACTATTTACGATTGATAATCGGAAAAGACATTTTGTTCGATACTAAATGGAAAATATTAAATAGTAAATAGAAAATTGTAAATGGTTATAATTATTGGCGTTACGGCATCGGGGAAGGGGCAACTGGCGTTTGGGCTGGCTGAAAGTCTGGGTGCTGAAATAATCAGCATCGACTCGATGAAGGTCTACCGACGGATGGACATCGGCACGGGTAAGCCGCCCAAAGAGGCCCGCGAAAAGCTCCCCTATCATTTAATTAACGTGGTTGAGCCCAGCGATGAGTTCAGCGTCGCGGCCTTTCTGGATTTGGCCAATGGTGCAGTAGAGCAGATAAAGAGTAGAAAAAGACCAATTATCGCGGTTGGCGGGACCGCTCTTTATATTAAGGCGCTTCTGTATGGCCTATTCGAAGGCCCGGGGAGTGATGAGCAAATACGGGCGGAATTGCAGGCACGGGCGGAAACCGAAGGCGCCGAACTCTATCGCGAATTAGCAGCAATCGACCCGGCAGCGGCCGAGCGCATCAGCCCCAACGATACGAGGCGTATCATCCGGGCCCTGGAGGTTTATAAAATCACCGGCAAACCCATATCGAGCTTCCAGAATCAGTTCAATGCGGAAGAACCTTTGCGGGACTGGACGATAATCGGGCTGCGAAGGGAAAGGACCGAAGAGAACAAGAGGATAAATGCCAGGGTTAAAAGGATGATTAGTGCCGGTTTTGTCGATGAGGTGAAATCTTTGCTTGGCGAAGAACAACCTTTAGGCAAGCAGGCACGATGCGCAATCGGCTACGCTGAGATAATCGATTACCTCTCTGGCCGAGCAACTTTGGAAGATGCAATCGAGCTTATCAAGAAGAACACCCGCCGATTAGCCAAGAACCAACGTACATGGTTTAAAACGTTTCGGGATGTAAAGTGGATTGACATTGAACCGGAAGAGCCGGCGGAGAAAATCCTCAGCCGGGCGAGAACGGTGATTGAGAATGTAGAATTTTAAGGCGGGAACGGACAGTGAAGGATGTTTGTCGTTCTAAGTTAGTAGTTGTAACTGACGCTGTGCGCGGAGGACTACGGCGGCATCGCCCAGAACAAGCTGTTTTATCAAACTGGCGGGAACGAGCGTAAGGCCCATATTAAATATTTTCTCCTCCACCATCGAGGCAATTGTCCTTGCGGTTTGCCGTGAAACATCATGCTTTTGGATCAGGTCTTTGACAATTCTGGTCTTTTCCCATCGAGACTTTCTGTCCAAGTGTTCGTTTTTGCAGAGCATCTCGGCGTCCGCCAGCTCCTCGACGTCAATCGAAACAACCTCAATTCTGGAGCGTTTGAGCCTGCGTTCGAAATTGTGCTCGCTCAAGGCCACCGCGGCATCCTCATACATGGTGGCTGCCAGGACGGCCTTGATTATGGAAAAGATTTCGCTGCTGGTTGTAGTGCGGCGGTGTTGTCTTTCGTAAAGATAAAAGGTTACGGCCTCGGCCAGCTCTTCAGCGACGTAAATATCCGGCCGGCCAATCTCGCTCAGGGCCGTGCTGATAATCCCTATGATTTTGGTGTGCAGATACTCTTCGACGCTGCCATCCGTCTTTATGACTTTAAGCTGCATTTTTTATACCCTCCTATATCTTCCTTGATAAAACTTAACATCGTCTCCATCCGTCCGTGGCTGCGATGCAGCAGGTATTTTCTATTTCTTATAGTTGAAAAGCGTTGGCTGTTCAACAGGCCTGGCTTCAGCAATAACGTGGCTGACTTCCTCAATCAACTCACCGGCATCACTGAAGTCACGATAGACACTCGCAAAACGAATATATGCAACCTTGTCAACCGCACTAAGGTTCTTTATTACACTTTCGCCTATGAAATCTGATGAAACCTCCTTGTCAAATTTCTGAAAAATACTCTCTTCGGTCTTCTCGGCTATTTGTAGAATCTGCTCGGCCGAGACAGGTCTTTTATAACAGGCCTTCTGCAAACCCGCAATGATTTTTTCCCTGTCATAAGGAACGCGGGATTTGTCTTTTTTGATGACGTATAGCTTAAAGCTGTCCCCTATCTTTTCATAGGTTGTAAATCTCTTTTTGCATATCAGGCACTGCCGCCGACGTCTGATTATTCGGCCGGCATCACTTGAGCGTGAATCGACAACCCTGTCACGGTCTTCCTTGCAGAAGGGACACCTCACAAGTCAGGCCCACCTCAATCCCTATTTATGGGGACGCAAAAAATCATTTTCAACTCGTCAGAACAACACCATATGTCGCTATTGTTCATATTCTAAGGTCAACATATAGTATGTCAAAAAGATTTTTACGGCAAGCCGATAATTGCCGTGGCCGGGGGCCTTTAAATCCTTTTTTGGTGTGCTTAATGTGTGGCAGGATAAGCAGTAACGTAAAAAGCCGAAAGAGGCCGGCTGCTGTTTTGGCGGATAAATTTTTTGTGAAGACCGGTGTTTTTTATAAAAAAAAGCCCCTGCGTCCAGCCGCAGGGGCCCAACTCGGAAAGAAACTTATACGCCCCCCCGAAGAGTTCTTATCCAAGCCCTATGGAATGCGAA
>JAUWLI010000138.1 GCA_030613765.1 Phycisphaerae bacterium | reverse complement strand
GTCAATCCGGTCGACAGGCTGGCTGTTATCCAAAACGAGCAAAACCAGGTCCGCGTCTTCTAAAATCTGAGCGGTTTTTTGTTGAGATGCTTTTTCAACAACATGTTCAGGCGCTGCTGCAAGCTCTTCATCCAGACCTGCGGTATCAATCAGCTCTATCGAAAGCGGACCGATTTTACATCGTGCCGAGACCCAATCCCGTGTTGTGCCTTTGATATCGGTAACTATAGCCTTCTGTCGGCCTGCAAGGCAGTTTAACAGTGTGCTTTTGCCGGTGTTCGGCGGGCCGGCAATGGCGGCTTTACAGCCGGTGATAATCAGTTTCGCTGTCCGGCTTTTTTTAAGTATACACCCAGCATCATTTTTGATTTGGTCAATAGAAATTGCGTTTATGTTCTCCAGCCATTCTGCCATCTTTTCGCTTAGGCCGGCATCGATTTGGTTTGCGATTAATTTTGTGCCCTCGAGCGTTCTTGCCCCGGATTGGGTGAGTTTGGCTTCGAGTTCTATTGTATTGATGTGTTTTTGTGCCGACAGGATTTTGGTTAGAAGCTGGTCTGTGGGCAGCAGAGTGACGCCCTGCTGCCGGAGTAGCTGCATTATCATCTCGTTTATAAGGGGATTACCGTGACAGTGAATGGCGAAAGTTTCGGGGCCTTCGCAGCCGATTACAACCTCGTCGACAGTCTCTTGTGCATCGACGATTGTGCCGAGCAGAATTTTGCCGGGTTGAAAAGTTACCGGTATTTCCCCCGAGGGTTTGAATATCTTTTTTATGACAGCTTCAGCAGCGTCACCGAAGACCTGAATGGTTGATATTGCGCCGGTCCCTTTGCCGGTCATTACTGCAGCGAAAGCAGCCATAGGTTAGATGACCTGCTCCATTTTTTCTTCGATATATTTTTTGTAGGTCAGAAAGATGCCTTTTATGACAAGGTTCGGCACGTAGGAATCAATAAACTCGCAGTCATCCTTGATAATTTCTGCGGCTGAGCCGGTAAGTACGGTGTGAGGCCATTTTCCGAGACTCTCTGCATAACGCCTGGTAACCTCCTGCACTGTTGCAACAGCCGAATAATACAGTCCGCAGTTTATGGCCTCGGTTGTATTTTTCCCGTAGGGCACCTTCGGCCTGGTGATTTTTACTTTTGGCAACTGAGCAGTGTGTTCTTTAAGTGCGCTTGCACCGGTATCAAGACCCGGACAGATGGCGCCTCCGAGAAAAATACCTTTATCATCAACGAGGTCAATGGTAACAGCGGTGCCGACATCTGCAACGGCTACGGCATCTTTTACTACAGCATAGGCCGCTGCGGCGGAGACTACCCTGTCTGTGCCGATCTTGTCCGGCTCATCCACCCAAAGGGTCATTGGCAGGGGAATATCTCGGCCTATAATGTGCACCTTTTCGTCGAGATTGTCCTTTACTATTTCCCGGACAAGTTTGGTCCAGTCGGGTTTCACGCTGCAAACAACGATAACGCCATCGCGTTTTTTTTCTGTAGAGCTTTCGGCAACGGGGATTTTTTCCCAGGCGGACTTGAAAAGTTCAGTCAATTTGGCGTGGGACCGGCCCGAGACAGACTTGATAAAGTCTTCCTCGTCCTGTAAGTAAAGGGCCACTGTAATATTCGTATTGCCGATATCTACTGCAATTATGTTCATAATTCATTACTCGTCGTTCGTCTGAATATCATAATGCAACATTGCAGATTGTCAAGAAAATCCGCAAAATATGTAAAACGAAAAAAAGAAGTTTTGTTTACACAGTTTCCTTTCTCTGATATAGTAGTTGTATGAATATGCTCAGTTTTCCAAAGTTACAAAGAAGTACCTTTACAGTAACATCGTTATCTGACCTATCAGATGAAAAATCATTTTGGCTTTCCAAGACCCCTTACGAACGTTTGGAAGCCGTCGAGTTAATGCGCCAAATTATCTATGGCTACGATCCATCTGCCACCCGACTTCAAAGAGTTTTTGAAGCTACTGGCCGCTCATCAGGTTGAGTATCTTCTAATCGGCGGATATGCTGTTGGTTACCATGGTTATCCGCGAGCCACCGTCGATATGGATATCTGGATTGCCATGCATCCGGCCAACGCAGAGAGGATAGTTACAGTCCTAAAAGAGTTCGGTTTCGACAATCCTGAATTATCGCCGGAATTGTTCCTGAAAGAATGGCAAATTATTCGTCTGGGTGTACCACCTGTCAGGATAGAGCTGGCCACGACGGTTTCCGGCGTCAATTTCAGTGAATGTTATGCTGAACGAGTAGAGGATGTACTGGACGAAGTGAAAGTCAACTTGATTAGCTTGAAGCACCTGAAGATCAATAAGAAAGCCTGCGGCAGGCACAGAGACCTGGCTGACCTCGAAAACCTGCCATAAGCTCGAAAACACAGCCTGCCGATAACATGTCATAACACCACTTAAAAAACTGATAATAATAGATGTACAGATCACTTTATATCCTCACCTGATATTAATTTGCACTAACAAATCGCGTTATGCTAAAAATTTTTAAATTCCAGTAGACAAATTGCCCTGTTCGGTCACTATGTTAATAGAGTATGTTAAGACTTGAGGGCCCCGAGTTGACAAAACCAAGCGATAGAGAGCTGATACAGTCAGTATTGGCCGGCGAAAAAACAGGCTATGAGAAGCTTTATGACCGTTATGGGCCGTTGGTACGGGCCATCTGCTACGATACTACCCGGAACCTTACTGATGCCCAGGACCTTGCACAGGATGTATTTATGCGAGCATATGAAAATTTAGGCCGTCTGCGTGACCGTGACATTTTTGGAAAGTGGATTGTCGGGATTGCCCGACTGCGCTGCAAAGAATGGCGGCGCCAGAGGTCACAGGGCCGAGACAAGCATGTTGGGCTTGACGATGCCGGGTTGGCTATTGCTAATCCGTCGAATGACGACCGGATAGAACGGCTTCGAGAAATGATTACGAAACTTCCAGAAAGGGAACGGTTAGCTTTGCATACGTTCTATCTGCAGGACAAATCGGCAGACAACGCTCGCAGGATAATAGGCCTGTCAAGGTCAGGTTTCTATCGGCTTCTTGGCCGGGCCCGGAAACGGCTGGAGTACTTACTGGTTAAAGAACGGGAGGACATCCGATGAAAACGCCATTGGACAACGATTTGAAAAAAGTGTACGAAGCGTTTAACCAAGAGCACGACCAACTTCGCGAGAGTTTGATGGCTTCGCTGCCCAGTACTTCCAAACAGCATAAACAGAGAAGTAAGTTTGCCCATATAGGGGCACTTATTGGAGATACCATTATGAGAAATAAAATAACAAAATTAGCCGCTGCGGTGGTGATAATTATTGCTGTGCTTATCGGCATAAGTCAATTCGGTGATTTTATCGGTGGATCAAGTGTCGCTTTTGGAGAAGTGCTTGGATATATCCAGACTTCCAGTTATACCTTTGACTTAACTGTAGAGACAACGGCAGAAAAACAACCTTCAGAAGCTTTCACAATGCAGGCAATGGTACTGGAGGTGGGCCGATTGCGAATAGATTGCTCGGCGCCGGTAGGCAAAATATCTTCGATTACTGATTTCAACACAGGCAAGAGTCTGCTTCTATTCCATCAAAATAAAGCAGGTGTGCTTATGGAAGAACCTGTGTTAAAGATGAAAGATGGAATCGGAGGAATTTATGCTTTATTTTCGAAGCCCATTGAGAACCTTTGGAATCTCCATGATGGGACACAGGAAAATCTGGGTGAGAAGCAGATAGACGGGCAAACTGTTACAGGTTTTAGAGTTTTTCAAGAGGACCAGAATTTTGAGTATGATATTACAATTTGGGCCAATATCACGACGGGGTTTCCGATTTTAGTCGAAGTGCTGTCGGAACCATTAGATACCTCTTACCCATGGATTAAATGGACTATGAAGAATTTCAATCTTGATGTTGAACTGGATGAAGAATTATTCAGCCCTGAAGTGCCGGCAGGATACACTTTTGCTTATCAGTCGGATTTGGACGAGCTGGAAGTAGAGACGGAACCTTCGGTTGAGGCAAAAAGAATAGTGCAAATATTTGGACTTTGGTCAGAGGGCAGAAAAAACGAGGCGGTGGAAATTCTGTTGGGGATTGATTGGGCACAACCATTCGAATTTGGCAAAGAACCATATATTTTCAGCATAACAGAAAAAGGATATATTTCCCTAAAGGCCGAAGATCAAAAGCGTGCTATGGACGAAATTATGGCTGTAGCAGTAACAGTAAGGCAGATCGTATATGAGGTTTTGAATTTAGGGCAGGCAGCCGTGTCTGCCCAGAATTATAAAGAAGCAGAACGATATTTTGAGGCGGGACTGCAATTGGGGAAATTGTTAGACCGTAACCCTGAGAGCATGATAATTGTTCGTTTGGTTGGCATAGCTGTCGAGAAAATGACATTAAATGAGATGATCAGCTTGTACACAACAACGAATACTCAGGAAAAACTTCGGGCCGCAGAAGAGCAACTGCGGGCAGTGGAAGCCGAAGCGGAGGAAATAAAGAAGAAGGCACAAGGGCAATAAGCACACAGTCGATATACAAATATGCAAAACCAGGCCGGGCTTACTTTGGCTCGGCCTTTTTCATGTCTTTTGAGCTGGCGATACGCTAAGATTACGAAAGATTCCATTTTCTTTATACCCAAACGGCCATCTGAATCGTTATATGGGTAGTGAACGTTCATCGCTCATCTATGAGGTTGTCTTAATGGCAGATAGGTTGTTCGTGATGAGGCGTAAACAAGGAAGCAGGGATGCTCTACGCCACATCTATGAAAAATACAGAGATAGTTTGCTGATCATAGCTATTGCTCTTTCGCATGATGTGAATGTTGCAGAAGATGCTGTTCATGATGTTTTCGTTGCTTTTGCCCGGAATTTTGCGAACTTTAAGCTCACCGGCAGTCTGAAAGGTTACCTTGCTACATGCGTTGCCAATCGGATTCGTGACCTGATGCGGAAAAAGCAAAGCCAGGCTCTAAGCCCGGAACAGGCTTGTTCAGCACCCATGGAGATGAGTGACCCAAGCCGGCTTATTGTCTGCAATGAACAGTTACAGCTATTAAGTTCAGCGTTGGCCAAGCTGTCGTATGAGCAAAGAGAAGTGATTGTGCTGCATATACACGGCCAAATGCGATTTAGGATTATTGCTAAATCTCTGGGCATATCTGTCAATACGGTTAAGGGCCGATACAGGTATGGAATTCGCAAATTGCGGTCACTTTTGGATAGTGAGATATAAAAATGAGCTCAGCAAAAAAAATAAAGAGATTGTTTGCTAAATCAGATGTCACGGTCAACTCGAAAGTAGATGACAAAATCATCAATGATGCTTTAACAGCCTTCGACAAATCTGAAAAGACAAAACCGGTCTCGGCTGAGCCTAATATATGGAGAATAATCACGAAAAATAGAATAACAAAATTAGCTGCGGCGGCGGTGATAATTATCGCGGTGCTTATCGGCATAAACCATTTCGGCGGCTCAATCGACGTTACAACCGTCGCCTGGGCAGAGGTCTCAGACCGCTTCCGGTCAGTGCCTTTTTTTAGCGCTACATTATATATGAAAGACAACGCCACAGCTCAACCTGAGCAAATAGAATTGTGGATGAACCAGGCAGGCCGAAGCAGATTTCGTATCGGCAACCAGATAATCTTCGGCAACAAGGGCAAAATAACCAAGGCTTTCGACCTCAAGACCCGAAACGAAATAGAGCCAGACTATAAAGCTGTGGCACTGGTGGATTTAATGGGGGAGGCGGAAAGTTTTTCTCTCGAGACTGTAATTCGTGGTATTTCCGGCGGAGAATTAGTAGATGTCACTCCTCTTGTAAATACCAATGCTGTTATCTCAGAGGACCTTGTAGTATTTGACGTCGAGTCCGGGAACTCCTCAGAATGGTTTCGGATATGGGCCTTGCGTGCCAGCAAGCTTCCCGTCCGGATCCGAATGTGGGACCCAACCGACGGTGCATGTGCGGACATTCTCTTAACATATTCCAAAGAGCAACAGGAGATTTTCTTTGATCCGGAAGCATTTTCCTCGAAGGCGAAAAGTCTTCTTAACACAAAAGAAATGAATTTGGCTTACATGTTTCTTCAAGATCCCGGCGGCAAACAAATCTTTCCAGGATCACTCAACGAATCAGGGGCGTTTCAAGTCATTACTCAAACTATTGACGGCCAGCCTTGGTCTCTTGCCGATAATCGGGGAAAAGTTATCCTGATTAATTTCTGGGATAGAAGAAGCAATAAAAGGCGGGAAACCTGGCTAAAAGGTATTTATGAGAGATTCAAAGACCGGGGTGATTTTATCGTGATTGGCGTTTCACTGAGAGCAGACAATGAATCCACGAGAAAAATATGCAAAGATCAGAAGATACCGTGGCTCCAGTTACATGAGCCGGGCAAGAAGCTCAAGAACAGTCTGGCCAGATCTTTTGGAATTGACTCCACTTACGGAGGAGGCTGGTTGGTTTGGAAAAATGGGACAATCGATAGATTACACACGCCCGGGGAACATGATACAGCAAAGGTGGAAGGTGCCTTGCTTGGTTTGACCTATAGCTCGGAAATATGGATAAACCAAATTCTTTTTAAAGGTAAGACAGCAGGTACTCTGACCATAGAAACAGTAGAGCAAATCTGTGGTAAACCACACTCCGTGAATAAAACAGACAATGGCGAAAGATGGGATTACACTCTTTTCAATAAAGATAAAACCGCCGTCCGTAAATTCCATATTGATTTTGACGAAGATGGAAATTGCTTAGGTTGGGATTCGGGACGTCAGATGCTAAATCCAGCAGTAGTTACTGTTAGTTTCAGCAGTCAATACTTGAAGCAACACATAGAGAACCAAGTCGAGCCCGAGATAAGGAGAAAACTGTTTAGAGAACACCTTGTTACCGTCAGCGCTACATCCGGCAATAAAGGATATCCTCTATGCTGGAAAACATCTATCCAAGCGGAAGAATCCTATACGAGAAAGTTATTTCCCGGAATTTACGATTTCGTAATCAGAATCTCCGCTTCACCCGACAATATCAAGTGGATTAAGACAATTACGCTTTTGAAAGATGTCAAACTCTCCAAAGATGAAAAGAAGACGATACGATTCGAATAGCTGTCTAATCGAAACATTAGAATGTCCGATTAGTAAACTGTTGGAAAACTAAGCAGGCCGGGCTTGTTTCGCTCGGCTTTTTGTGTTCTTGAGAGGATGATCAGTTCTTAAGCTCTTTGACTTTTTTCCACAGCAACTCGCTCAGTTCTTTGATACCGGCGCCGGTGACTGCTGAGATTGGGTAAACTTCTTTGTTTAGCTTTTCTGTCAAATCCTTAACGATTTTTCCGTCCGGGTCGAGGTCTATTTTGTTGGCCACGATGACTTCCGGTTTTTGAGCGAGGGCCTTGCTGTACTGCTCTAATTCGCTGCGTATGGCTTTGTAATTTTCCACGGGGTCGGAGCCAGTTGTCGGCATTATATCAAGAATGTGGACGATAATTCGCGTTCTTTCTATGTGTTTTAGAAACTCGAAGCCGAGGCCTGCTCCGTCATGGGCGCCTTCGATTAGGCCGGGTATGTCAGCCATAACGAACCGGCGGAA
>JAUWLI010000034.1 GCA_030613765.1 Phycisphaerae bacterium | reverse complement strand
GATTCATTGAACCTCGGCTTCCATTCGTGGACAAAGTAAATCAGCCCCATTGAGCCGTGGATAATGGACATCCAGACCTCACATCGGACCTGATGCGGCGTGGCTTTGTTCGTGGGATTTTGGATTCGAGTGCATTCAATACAGTTCCATACGACTTTGTCCCCTCTTGTCCATTTCACAAGGCGATCCACTCCTTTAGGCACGTACCAGAGCTTACCCGAGACCTGCGGCTTCGAGTGAGCAACGGGGTAGATGTCAAAGGAGGCGATGTCACAGCCTTTGACATATTCGGGATAATCCTCGGGATGGTTGGTGCGCACACCTCGACCGTGCCATCCATCCCAGGCGACACCCTGGCCGAGATTCAGAATCACCGGACGCGTGGGATCGGCGGCACGAATTTTTAGATAATCGTCAACAATCTTTTTCGGCAGAATCGGCGGGCCATACCCCCTACCCTGTCCCAGCGACTGGGCGTTGTCCGGCTCGTCACCATGCATCCAGCCGATAATGGCCGGGTCATCAACGTGCTTGAGGCCTACTTCGTTTTGGTGGCAGATAACTTTCATCCCGGCCTTTGTCAATTCCGCAAGCTGTTTCTCCGTCGGCCCTTTCCAGAGACCCACGTACGTGTTGAAACTGGCGTCCTTGTACTTCCCGGCCTTGTTTGGATTTTGCAGCCAGACGGCGATGGGAAAAAAACCGGCGTCGCGCGATGGACCATTCGTCCATTTCGCATACGGGTTCGCACCCACAGGCTTACCCCAGGCACCCAGAGCGGTTACAATAAGTATCACACACACTGCCGGGATAATAATACTTCGCTGCATTACAGTACTCCTCCAAAAAGCCTTGAATCCGGATGTCCCAGGTAAAACATTACAAAAGAACAGGATTATTATATAAATCATATATAGGCCATACAAGCCTTATTGGACAGCGAAAATTGCGAAATAAGGTCACCCGACAAGCTGATTTGCAAGACAATGCTCGAAAAAGTTGCTTTACTCGCACAAATTCAGTAATATTAGGCAGTGAATTTGCGGAGACAGAATGAGATCAATGGGAAATCGGAAATGTCGGTTAAATAAACTAATAGGAAATTGAAAGAAAACGATTGTAGCTGTTAAATTTTTTACCCGACGGGCTTTGTGAAAACAATAAAGCTGGTAGTCAACTCAGTTTTGGAAACATAACGCAATTTTTTTCAGAACAAGCGGAGTTGAAAGTGAAAAACGTCACAAAGAACATGCTTCGTATTTCGGCAGTAAGGAAAGCTGTCTTGCCACTGTTTCTCATCTCAGGTACAGCAGGTCTGATTTATGAGGTAACCTGGACGAGGGCCTTCGGCGTGGTCTTCGGCAATACGGTTTTTGCAGTAAGCACAGTTCTGACGGCGTTCATGCTGGGTTTAGCAGTGGGCAGTTGGCTGTTCGGACGAATTACCGATAAAAGTGTGCAGCCCCTGAAGATATTTGCTTTGCTTGAGCTGGGAATAGGAGCTTATGCAATTGCCTTCCCGACGGTCCTGGCTGCGACAGATGTTTTATATCGATGGTTCTTCCGCAGTTTTCATCCGAGCTTTTATCCGCTAAGCCTTTTCCGGTTCGCACTGTCGATTATCATCCTGCTGATTCCGACAGCCTTTATGGGAGGTACGCTGCCGGTTTTGAGCAGGCTCTGGGCGAATTCATCAGGAAAGGACGCCTCCGAGCCCCGCATCGGGCGAAGTGTTGGCTTCTTGTATTCAATGAATACCTTCGGTGCAGTGGCGGGCAGTTTTCTTGCAGGGTATTTACTCATAAGGACCCTCGGCGTAAGCAACACTATCTATTTAGCAGCTTCTGTGAACATCGGGGTCGCAGTTTTCTCATTGATTTTAGCCGGCGTGATGGGCCGGCAATCACCTGCGAAAAAGCAGAAGCGATCGAGGCGTAAGTCCAGACAGGATGATATAAGAAGCACGAGGGATGAACCGGAAGATGATCTCGGCCGCAAACGGGTAGTGATACTTGTTGCTGTGGGGCTGGCGGGATTTTGTGCCCTTGCTCTGGAAATTTTATGGACAAGGGTGCTGGCCTTCGTTCTTGGAACGTCAGTTTATGCTTTTGCATGCATGTTGACCACTTTTCTTTTCGGAATCGCGCTGGGCAGCTTTCTCTGCAGCCGCCTGCTTCTGGCCAGAATCAAAAATCCGATTTTCGCGCTGGGCCTTGTGGAGTTCATGGTCGCGCTTGCCGTGTTGGCATCTGTCCCGCTGCTGGGAATTCTTTGGCATATTGATTATGTGCTGATGGGCAAGGTGGTTGGCGGATTTTCGTTCTGGAAAGAGGCTGCCGCGCACTTCTTAGACGCATCGGTTGTTCTTCTGGTGCCAACGGTGTTGATGGGAGCGGTTTTTCCAATCGCGGTCAAAATTTGCGCCCCATCATGGAAAGCTGTCGGCAGGAGGGTGGGCGAGGTTTACGCAGGCAACACAGTAGGGTGTGTAATCGGTTCATTTGCAGCAGGTTTTGTGATGGTGCCTCTGCTGGGATTGCGTGATAGCTTCCTGCTTGTCGTAGGTATTCAGCTTCTCCTGGCTGTTGTGGTCATCTTCATTTCGGCCAAACACCGTGTTGCATTCGGCGGATCCGCACTTGTGGTTTCGCTGGTGGTCTTCACTATTGGCGTTTTCAGCATCCCTCGTGACATATTTGTGCGGACAATGAACACATATCACCACCCCAGCAAGATCGTTTATATAAAGGACGATGTGACAGGTACGATTACGGTACACGACCTACCCGATGGAGATCGCTTCATTGCTGTAGATGGGGTTGACGTGGCTGGCATCGGTTTAATGCTGCGAACAACCCAAAAGCTCCAGGGATATGTTCCGCTGTTTGTGCACGACAATCCGAAAAAGGTTCTCCAGATCGGCTTTGGTAGTGGAGAGACATCCGGAGTGGGTCTTATGTTCGGCGTGGACGAATACAACATTGTTGAAATATGTCCCGGTATTTTCGAGGCAGGCAGATTCTTTGAGAAGATTAATAAAGGCTCGTATAAAGATCCCCGACTCAGAAAAATCATAATGGATGGAAAGAATTTCGTGAAGCTAACCGATGAGAAGTATGACATCATCATGAACGATTCGACCTATCCGGGCACAACCGGCAGCTCGGCGCTTTACACATATGACCACTTTAAGCAATGTCGCGAACACTTGAGGCCCGGCGGCGTGCTGTCCTGCTGGCTGCCTCTGGATCTGAGACCAGAGGATTTTCAGATGATTATCCGGAGCTTCCAGGCGGTTATGCCCTATTGTTCCCTGTGGATGGCTAACAACTGTCTCAACAAGCATGCTGTTTTGATGGGGACGCTATCGCCGATGCAAATAGATTTCAACCGCGCAAAAATGTTGATTGAAAGACAGGACATCTCCTCCGACCTGCGCCAGATCAAAATTCACTCGGTTTATGACTTTCTGGATTGTCTTGTGGTTGGTGAAATCGGACTGCGGAGGATAGGCGGCGAAGGACCATACAACACCGACGACAGGCCCTCTCTTGAATTCGGAGCAGCGATAAAACGCGATATAGAGGGATGCTGGATGGTTGTCCTTAATTGGCTCAGTCAAAATCATTACCCTGTATCTCACTACGTTTATAACACAGGACAGACTGAGCAAGAGTCGGAGCAGGTGAAAGCTATTTTGGAGCAGTACTTTAGGGGTACTAACCACACTCTCAGGGGTCTTTTGGGGATTCTGCAGGGTGACCCGGAGACCATGAATCGCGAATTCGAAATGGCGCAAAAAGCAAATCCCCGGGACAAGGATGTTGAAGCCTGTCTTGAAGAATTGAGGTTAGAGATAGAGGCGCTTGTGGAAGCTGTGGGGCGTATGCCAGAGAATGCTCCTCTAAGGGAACGCCTGGCAAAAAGATATCTCCTGTTGCGAGATTACAAGCACGCTGCCGAGCAGTACAACAACTTCCTGAGTCTCATACCACACAATGCGGCAGTGTGGAACAACCTCGGAACTTGTTACAAAAAATTGGAGCAGTTCGATAAGGCGGTTGGGGCTTTCGAGAAAGCAATCGAGCAGGATGCCGGGCAGATGTCTGCTTATTTCAATCTGGGCCAGACGCAGGATAAGCTTGGCGATTTCGCTGCCTCCTCGCGAAACTATGAAAAGGCTCTCTTGCTAAGTCCTCGTTCGATGAAAACTTACATCTACGATAAACTCGCACATGCCTACTTCAATCAGAAGCAATATCTTCTTGCACTGGGTGCCCTCGAAAAAGCACTGGAACACGCCCCAAACGACCCTGCTCTGTTGAAGCTTCTGCAAAATCGAAGAAAGGCAGTGATGAGTGCTGCTGAAAGTGCCCAGCCCTGAGATTTTCGGCAGAACACTGCAATCTCAAAATTACGTGAAACATTAGAATACAGAAGCCCGATGCACTTAGGGATGCAGTAGGAATTATTTAAAAGCACACCCTAAAAATGACGAACTACAAACTATGAACCGTTAAGAAGCCTGGTGGCGATCGGCGGAGCTTTTACTTTCTTTTAAGAACTGCAGCCACTCTGTCCAGGCCTTTTTATAAATCTCACTCGACACCAAAAAGCCATCGTTATGGCTGCCGAAAATCTCGACGAATTCTTTCGGCTCATTCGCCGCTTCATACAGCTCAAAACCAAACTCGAACGGAACGACATCATCACTTCTACTGTGAATTATCATCACCGGACAACGAACATCCTTAATATAATCGATAGTCCTGTAGCTAAACATTGCAAACCAGCGCACGGGCATATAAGGATAAAATTTCCTGCCAATGTCAACGTATGACGTGAACGTGCTCTCAACAATCAGGGCCCTTGCCTGGACTTTGGATGCCAATTGTGTCGCGATGCTTCCGCCCAGAGACCTGCCGAAGATAATAATATCATTCGGCGAAATCTTCTTTTCTTTGGTCAGCCATTCGTAGGCGGCTTTTACATCGAGACATGTTCCCTCTTCGCCGGGTTTGCCCTCACTGCTGCCGTAGCCGCGATAGTCGAAAATAAAACAATTCAATCCGAGCTTGTTAAAGATATTTAGACTGTCCAGACGGTGCATTATATTACCACCGTTGCCGTGGCAGAATAGGACCGTAAACTGTGATTTTTCTGCCGGTATATACCAGCCGTTCAGACGCAGGCCGTCATCAGTTTTGAAAACCACATCTTCAAAATCCATGCCGAGTTCGTCCGGCGTATCGAGAACCTCTCGCACAGGGCAGTACAAAAAGGTCGGCTGCATAAAGTAAAGTATCGTCCCCAGACCCAAATAGGCCACTAACAATACGACAAAGATGGATGTCAGCATCGAGCCCATAACTACAAACCATACAATAGTGAATAATCATTAGTCAATCACCAATCGGACGGCGGGCGTATTTTAGTTTGCTCACTAATCTTATACAAGCTGCAATTTTAACGTAGTCGGAAGAGAAATAACGAAAATCGTCAAAGTCGGCTGCTGAATAACATATCACTATTTTACGGAGCGGCAGTTATCAGGACAGATGTTCTTTTGCGAATTGTTGTGCGGCACGGTAAAGCAGGGAACGACAGTGTTTCATCGCGTAGTCAAGGGCCATATCCTTTGTTCGACAACCGATGGCGGTGATAATTCCAAGCTTCTGATACTCCTGTTTCCCCACGGTGACCTGGCCCGCAAGGACGGCCAGCCGAGTGTGTGACTCTAAGGCCATCCCTGCAATCCCGGAGACGACCTTTCCCCGCAGAGACTGTCGGTCGAAAGAGCCTTCGCCGGTAATAATCCAATCGGCCGATTCCAGTTCGGCCCGAAGGTTACTGCGGGCCATTACCGTCTCAATACCGGATACGAGCGCCGCGTTCATAAACGCCAAAGCACCTGCGGCCAGCCCTCCCGCTGCTCCTGCGCCGGGGATGTCGTTGATATCGCATTGGAGTTGTTGCCGAACAAGAACAGCCAGATGCACAAGGCCTTTTTCGAGTTGTTCTACCATCCGGGGGCTTGCGCCTTTTTGACCGGCATAAACTCTCGCTGCGCCGTGCTCGCCACAGAGAGGATTGTCAACATCGCATAGGACCTCTACCGGTGGAACACTGAAGTTGGCGGGTTTGACTATTTTTACGATTCGTTCGAGGCCTGCTCCGCCAGGAGCAACTGCATTTCCTACGTCATCGAGGAACTTCCAACCCAGTGCTGTAGCGGCGCCGACGCCGCCGTCGACAGTTGCGCTGCCGCCAACAGCCAACATAATTTTGCACGCACCGTATTCCAACGCGGCTTTGATAAGCTGCCCGGTTCCGTAAGTCGTCGTCTTAAGCGGCATCATCTGCTCTTTGGAAAGCAGTTCAAGGCCACTGGCTGAGGCCATTTCGACAAGAGCTGCTTTACTGTCATCGAACCAAGCGAAGCCGGTCTCGACCTCCATATCGGGCAGAGGCCCCATTACCGTTTGCCGAATCCATTGGCCGTTAGCTGCTTTAATCATTGCCCTTGCGGTGCCTTCACCTCCATCGGCCATAGGTTTTATTACGAGGCGGGCGTCCGGCGTGCATTCGGAAATGGCCGCTGCTATAATTTCACACGCTTCATCGCTGGCCAGAGTTCCCTTGAACGAGTCCATTGCAATGATTACTTTCATAAAACCGGCTCTCCAGGAAAATCTGAAGCACAAAGAAAAGCACGAAACTCAAAATACGAAACAACATCTAACTTAGTATTAGAGAGCAATCAGAATCCATCCTTTTGATTGATATAGTTTTTTCTACAAATGGCTAAGTAAAATCGCAACAACTGGTCTCAGGCTGGTTTTACAACTTGGTGGTATTTTAATTTGCTCGCCGGCCTAAAACAAGCTACAATTTCAGTATGGTCAAAAGAAGAAAGACGAAAAAGGTCAGGGTCGCCCAGGTCATAATCGGCTCTTCTGCGCCGGTCGTCATCCAGTCGATGACGAAGGTGCCGACTGTCGACATCGGGCGGTGCGTAAGGCAGATAAACCAGCTTGTCAAGGCCGGCTGCCGACTTGTGAGAATTGCTGTTCCGACGCGGGCCGATACTGCGGCCTTTGCGAAAATCGTCCGGAAGGTAAATGTCCCCTTGATCGCCGATGTTCACTTCAGCTCCATGCGGGCCATCGAAGCGATAGAGGCAGGGGCCGCCAAAGTTCGGCTCAACCCCGGCAATATAAAAAAACGAGAAAGCATCCTGCGAATAATCGACGCAGCCAGGATGCACAAGACCGCCATCCGCGTCGGCGTCAACGAAGCAAGCATCAGAGACCTCAAAAAACAAAATGTACCTCTCAAAAAACGCACCGCTTTAATGCTGACAGAGATGAAAAAATATGTCCGGCTCTTCGAAAATCGCCATTTCGCCCAATTGGTTCTCAGTGCAAAAAGCAGCGATGTGCTGCGAACAATCGAGATTAACCGCAGCATTGCCGAGACCTTCGACTATCCAATCCACCTTGGCCTGACCCACGCAGGCCTGCCCGAAGATGCACAGATACCTTCAGCCATTGCCCTGGGGACACTGCTGGCGGAAGGTATTGGTGACACCATTAGGGTAAGTGCCGCCGGCAATCCCATCGTGGAAACTGAAATTGCAAAACAGATTCTAATCTCGCTCGGCCTGTACGAACGGACGAAGCCGGAGCTGATAGTCTGCCCGACGTGCGCCCGTGCTGAAATTGATATAACCAGGCTGGCCAGACAAGTTGAAAAAGCCCTGCTCTCCATCGATAAGGCGGTGCGCGTCGCGGTAATGGGATGCGTGGTCAACGGCCCGGGCGAAGCTGCTGACGCCGACTTAGCTGTCTGCGCCGCAAAGAATAAGGGATACCTCTACCGAAAAGGTAGAAAAATCTCAACAGTAGCGGAAAGCAAAATCATTCCAACATTGATGAAGGAATTGAAAAAACTATAATTCTATGAGCACTGAAGAAAAATTAATAAACACCTCGGTAGAACCACTAAAAACAACAATGACGCGATTTGTTATCGCTGTCATCTTCAGCATCGCCTTTGCGTACATTGAATCCGCGGTAGTCGTGTACCTTCGAGTCATCTTCCATCCCGATGGTTTCACATTCCCGCTAAGTAACGTCAACACGATACTGCAGCACAAAGCCATTCTATTAACAGAAATTGGCAGAGAAGCAGCAACAATAGTTCTGATCCTTACGGGAGCCTGGCTGTTCGGGCGGAATCTTCAGCAGCGGTTCGCTTATTTCTTAACAATCTTCGCGGTCTGGGACATCTTCTATTATGTCTGGCTCAAAGTATTCAGTGCGTGGCTCGAAGCTATCCCTAACTGGCCCGAGTCGATTATGGATTGGGACATACTCTTTCTAATACCAATCGCATGGGCCGGCCCTGTTGTGGCCCCGGTACTTGTCTCAATTGTAATGCTTGTGTTTGCCATGATAATACTTTATCGCGATTGCCGCGGCAGGCCCATCAGGGCAAGCCGAATAGACTGGATTGGCTTTATCGCTGCCGTTGTTATCATCGTTGTCTCTTTTTGCATTCCCGGCCCCCACATCGCCGAGCCTGATTACCAATCCTATTTCTATTGGCCTGTATTCGCCGCTGGTCTTACAGGCGCCATAGCACTGTTCGTAAAATGCCTGCTGAAATCAAAATAGAGGTCATGAGGACACAATTAAGAAAAAAGACCCAGGCACTTAAGTCGTGCGCGTTGTCTCTTGTGGACTTTGTTCTCTGGGACGTCGCGGCGGCTGGCTGCTATGATATTTGCTTTTTGTTGCTTCCCTTTCTTGCCGCGTATTTTTCGAACTTGCCGAAAATCATCTTGCCGGCCGATGTCTGAAGCGAGCTGGTTATACTAATGGCCAAATCACGACCAATCTTGTCGCGAGCACCTTCGACAACAACCATCGTCCCGTCCGGCAGATACCCGATACCCTGCTCGGCCTCCTCGCCCGGCTTTATGATTTTAACATCCATAGTCTCACCCGGCAGAGCAACCGTCTTAAGTGTACTGGCCAAATCGTTGATATTGATCACATCAACTTCACGAACTTGTGCAACCTTGGTGAGGTTATAGTCCGTCGTTACCACACGACCGTCGCAGCTCTTGGCAAACATCATCAGTTTCTGGTCGACGCCTTTGACCTCCTCGACCTCCGGGATGATAACGTCATTAATCTCCACGTCGATTACAGAGCTTGACTGCATCTCATGAAGTATATCAAGTCCACGTCTGCCGCGGGTGCGCTTGAGCTTGTCAGCCGAATCTGCTATCAACTGAAGCTCATTGAGAACAAAGCGCGGAACAACTACTGGGGCATCGAACAATTTACTCTCGCACAGGTCCGCAACCCGCCCGTCAATGATTGCCGACGTATCCAGGATCAAGGGTCTCGCCCCTTTGCTCTGCTTGGAAAATTCGACATAGGGAATCACGAAACGCACATCGTCCTTGGTCCTCATCACAATACTGATAGTAAGATAACATATACATATGCTCATCAACCATTTGATTGCCTTAATCGCCTCTGGGATTAAGTCTATGCCGTATGATTCCGTTATCATAGTTACCACATACCCCAGTGCCATACTGAGAAGCATTCCAACCAACAGACCAAAAAAGACACCCGCCAGAGCACCGAGTTTTTTCTTCGGTGTAAGAATATCGAGGAAAAGGACAAACACGGCCATCCCCAACGCACTCCACAGCACCGCCCACTTGTCCTCCGACCCCGCGATTGCATAGGAACTCAAATTGGCAATCAGCACTGCAAGAAGAACAATAGAAAAAATAGCTCTAAAAACCCAAAGTAACATAGTTATAAACCTCCCAAAAATTATGATATAGTTTTGTTATATATGACATTTGCCATTATATCCCGTATCCGACACATCATCAATAGATACGTTATTAACCACATTATGTTTGCAATAGTCTTCTATAGATATCGGCTTATTTGGGCCGGCCCCATTAACCCGGCTTTATATGCTATTGTTCCAGCAATAAAGAAAGCAGGCATATCCGAAAGCTAACGAAGAGAGAATGAATGATATCAAAGCAAAGATAAGCTGCAGAAAAAACGCAAATTAGCAATCCACTTCTCTACTCAGACCAAAAGGCCAAAGACACAACACAGTAGGCGAACGAAAAGCCATCAGAAACAACAGCCGTTAAAAAGTTTGCCTTCTTGCCCGATTCCAAACAAAGCTCAGGGTAATTATTTGCTATCGGTTTCGATCTTCTCCTCTACGCTATTATCTCCATTGGCTTTGCTCTCGGAATCTGCACTTTCTGTTTCTTGAGGCTGCTCGGTTTGGTCCGGCTTGGATTCCTCTGAAACCTCCGCCTCTGCAGCATCGCCGGTTTCGGCTTCAACCGCTTCGCCCTCGGCTTGTTCAGACTCTGACGATGCCTGTGGCTCTCCGGTATCATCGGCTTCGGTATCGTCAGCTTTAGTTTCAACCGTTTCGGCCTCGGCTTGTTCAGACTCTGACGATGCCTGTGGCTCTCCGGTATCACTGGCTTCGGCATCGTCGGCTTTAGTTTCAACTGCTTCGGCCTCTTTCTCACCCGGCTCGGCCGACGCAATACCAGCCTCCTCGGATTCGGCGGCCTTGTCCTTCGAACCTACAATCTCGCCCATATCGGCGTCAGAAAAAACGGTCTGAACACCTATCGGCTTTGTACGCTGGCCGGAATCGGCGGCTTGTTCTTCGGCGGCCCACTGGACCCTTCGTAAACTCAATCCGATTTTACGCGCCTCGTTGTCAACCCTTAGTATCTTAACTTCAACTTCGTCATCCTGCTTAACAATATCCTGAGGCTTATCAATCTTGTGGTCGGCAAGCTCGGAAATGTGCAGCAGACCCTCCAGGTCAGGCTCCAGTTCTACAAATGCGCCAAAGTTAGTGACCTTGGCTATTCTGCCTTTAATAATGTGTCCAGGAATATATTTTTCCGGAATTGCACGGATCCAGGGATCTTCGGCCATCTGTTTTATGCCCAGGCTGATCCTTCGTTTGTCTTCATTGACTTCGAGAACAACGCATTTGATATCCTGGTTCTTTTGCAGTGCCTCGCCGGGATGATTATATTTCTTCGTCCAGCTTAAATCTGAAATGTGTATCATGCCATCAAGACCCGGCTCCATCTCTACAAACGCACCAAAATTCGTCAAACTGCGTACCTGGGCTGTAACAACCGTTCCGGGAGGATACTTCTGAGAAGCTATCGTCCAGGGATTAATTTCCGTCTGCTTGATACCAAGCGATATCTCCTGTTTTTCCTTGTTCACGTTCAAAACAACGACGTCTATTTCATCATCGAGATTAAGCATCTCACCAGGATGTGCCAGTCGTCTGGTCCAGCTCATCTCGCTGATATGCACCAGTCCTTCAATACCGTCTTCAAGCCGTATAAAGGCGCCATAGTTCATCACATTTACCACCTTGCCCTTTACCCTGGCCCCGATAGGATACTGCACTTCGACATTTTCCCAGGGACTGGCCGTTTTCTGCTTCAGGCCCAGCGAAATCTTTTCATGCTCTTTATTGACACCGATCACAACGCATTCGATCTCCTGGTCAAGATCAACAACTTCCGATGGATGTGATATTCTTCCCCAGGTCAAATCGGATATATGCAGCAGGCCATCGAGCCCTCCCAGGTCGACGAACACTCCGAAGTCGGCGATATTCTTGATAATGCCTTTTCGCAACTGCCCGACCTCGATTTCGTCCAGAATCTTTTCCTTACTGCTCTGGCGTTCTTCTTCGATAAGTTTGCGTCTCGATATGACAATGTTCCTGCCTTCAACGTCAATCTTGAGAATCTTGCATTCCACTTCCTTGCCGATGAATCTACTTATATCGCCCGGCTTTCGGATATCTACCTGAGAGGCCGGAAGAAAAACAGGAACACCGATATCGACAAGTAACCCGCCCTTGATACGCCTTATAACCTTGCCCGTAACAACATCGCCTTTATTTTTCGTATTGATAATCGTTTCCCAGCCTCTGATGCGGTCGGCTTTAAGCTTCGAGAGCAGGATAAGCCCGCCTTCAGAATCGGCATCTTCAAGAAAAACTTCGATGTCTCTGCCCGGCGCTTTATCGTCGGGATCTTCAAATTCACCGGCATCGACAATACCTTCGCTTTTAAGGCCCACTTCGACGATTACATCATTACCTATCTGGGATACGATTGTCCCTTTAAGAATAGTGCCCGGCAAACGGGAATCAACCTTTGCCCGAAGCACTTCTTCCAAAAAATCAGTTTCTTTCTCACTGAACATCTCGTCGACCTGCTGGTCGAGTTTCTCTTCTGACAAATCCAGTTTGTAAACTATATTTCTATCTACCATAAAACCAAAATCCCGTTGTGGAGTCTGTCTTTCACCGATTCCTATTTTACAAACCGCTAAACGCGACCGAAATGAGAACCTTAACCTATCAGCGCCCCACATTTACGCCGATAAGCCCTTGTGCAACAGCGCACAAATTTAAATTTTCCGGTTAACATATAAAAACGCATTTGCCCACGCAGCAAATGCAAATTACACTAAGATGCCTTATTAGAACCACTTATACTAATACAACATAGCGAAATGTAAAGTTATTTTTCTCTTTTTTTACGTTCTTTTCAGTTAATTTTTATTCTTCTTTTGCCTCAAAAGCCTCTAAATTTTTAACAAATTCGGCAATTATCCATTCAGGAGTCGAGGCCCCCGCCGTAACACCGGCTATTTTTTTGCCGAAAAGCACCTGTTTATCAAGCCCATTCCAGTTTTGCAAATGATAGGTCTGGCTGTTTTCATTTTTGCAAAGGTCCGCCAATCTGCCTGTATTGGCGCTTTCCAGGCCGCCGAGGACGAACATTATATCCACCCGTTTGCACAACTGCACGGCGGACTGCTGCCTCTTTATCGCCTCTTCACACAGCGTATTGATTACCTTCAATTCCTTGAAAGTGCCCCGCCCTATCGCACCAAGCATCCTGCCCAAGTGGTCCGTACTTTCTGTGGTTTGACAGACAATCCCCAACCGCCCGTTTGCAGGCAGCTTATGTAAATCCGATTCGTCCGCAATGACAACAGCCTCTTTGACGCAGCCTACAACAGCCTGGACCTCAGGATGATTTTCGTCACCGATTATTACGACTGTATAACCATCCCTCTCGAACTCCCCGGCTATGTGCTGGAGTCTCTTAACAAGTACGCAGGTGGCATCGACAATATTTATGCCTTTTTCTCTGAGCCTGGCTAATTGCTGCGGGGCTGCACCGTGAGAACGGATAAGGACCGTCCCTGACTGAATGTCTTCCACTTTACTTACGGTCTTTAATCCGGTTTGAGCTAATTGCTCCACCACATCCTTGTTATGAATGATAGGACCGAGGCTGTAAACTTCATCTTCCTGTGCCAATATTTTTTCTGCCATTCTAATGGCGTTTTTAACGCCGTGACAGAAACCGCATTTTTCCGCAACTATAACTTTCATAAAATTTAACTTAAATAGACAGGGTCTCTCTCACTTCTTTTTTGGCAACAGCATTTCGATGTCCTTGAACATAACGTGCATCTCCTGTCCGCCGTGCAGTTGAAGTGCCAGATGGCCTTTCAGTCGCCCCTTATCATTCTTCAACTCCGCTGTCTTCCAGCCGTTGACATGAACTACGATTCGCCTGCCGTGCGCGGAAACCGCCATCTCGTTCCACTCCTGCGGCCTAAACCAAGTGGCCACATCCTCGGCGGTTGGCTGGACCACCCACGCCCTGCCGCCTGTCTCGTAGAGCCCACCGACGTCATTGTTCGCATCGATCTCGGCCTGAAAGCCGTGAACTCCCCCTCCGCCGCCCACTTCGTCCGCTCGGAAGTAAAATCCGCTGTTACCCTTGAGCGCTTTGAACTTCAAACGGATGGTGAAATCGCCAAAGCTCTTGTCACTAACGAGCAGGCCGTGGCGGCTCTCACTGCTGGCACTGGTGGCGACAATGACGCCGTCAATGACCTCCCACTTACCTCCGGGAAGGGTATGCCAGCCTTTAAGCGTCTTCCCGTCAAAGAGCTGCTTCGGGACATGCCGGCCGAGGTCTTTAATACGAATGTTCCTCCAGCGCACCTCTAAAGGTGTGTCACTCCTGACGCTGTGCACTTGTAGTCCGATGAAGCCGACCTGGTCGATAGGGTCTCTCAAATCACTACACGGCACCCCGTTTACCCACGTCTTAATCGAATCACCAATGCAGGCTGCGCGGTACTTGTTCCACTGATTGTTTTTGAAGGCCTTGCTCGCCTTGGCATCCCCCTTCACATCATACAACCACATACCTTTTCTCGCTTCGTCATAGATACCCCCGGAGCTTCCGGTCCGCTCGTTGGCTATCTCGACCTGGTATCCATAAACGTGCCCCGCCTTTCGGACCACCTTCCTCTTCTGTCCGCGCCTCCACATCTCCTGCGTCGTATCCTTATTATATACGTGGCTGCGAACCTGCACACCGGA
>JAUWLI010000357.1 GCA_030613765.1 Phycisphaerae bacterium | reverse complement strand
GGTAAAATTTACCTTCTGGCATGTGATGTTCTTTTCCTGGTTCTGCAACATGGCCATGCACATCGGCATGAGCGATCTGTCTGTTTTCCGGTTCGCCCGCAAGAGCTGGTATGCCATTGCAAGCAGCGCGGGTATGTACGTGGGACACTTTATGGCCTGGATCAGCGCTTCAATTCTCTATGCCTATCAGCTGCATCTGAATCCTACCGACACAGATGTATTGCCGGGTCCGCTGGCATATCGAGCCGCGGGGCTGGTCGGGCTCTTGTGCGTGATTATTGCCGGCTGGACCACAGCCAACCCGACTATCTACCGGGCGGGCCTGGCCTTCCAAGCGCTGTCGCCAAAATCGTCTCGTTTCAAGGTCACGCTCATAACCGGCGCTATTGCAACACTCGCCGGTATGTTCCCGGCTATCGCAATGAAGCTGCTGGGCTTTGTTGCTCTTTACGGCCTGGTTCTAATGCCGATGGGTGCGGTCATCTTCGTGGATTTCTGGCTTATCCGCAAGTTTGGTTTACAGAGTTACTACGCCGAACTGAGCAAAAGGACCTTCAACTGGGCCGCCGGCCTGGCCTGGCTTGTGACACTTTCCATCTGTCTGGTCCTCGTCCAGCTCGGATGGATTATTGACAAGCTGGTCGGCTGGGGCGTTTTCACTATGAGCGACAGACTTCAGTGGGTCAAAGACACCTTTACCGTGCAGATATTCTTCGTTTCACTGCCCGGCTGGTTTGTCGCGGCCCTGCTATACATCGTCCTGAGTAAAATTTATCAGAAGAAACTCCGTCCCACCGCGGCTGAATAACAGGAGAATTAAAATGCGTTCTATCTTAAAGATCATCTCGCTGTTGGCACTGATTGCCTTAACATTGCCTTCTGTCATCTTTCTTGCAGGCAAATTGGAGTTGGACAGAGTCAAATGGTTTATGCTTATCGCTACGATAGTATGGTTTGTTACCGCCGCTGGCTGGATGTGGAAAGACAACGGCGCCGAACAGCAAGATGCCGGTTAAGTTGAAAATTGAATTGTACCCAATAGACAAATCAACATGGTTATTAAAAGAAAAGGAATGCGTGACAATGAATAAAACCTTGGCCGACCTGATTAAAATATCGAATGTAACTGGCAAAGATACCACACTTGTACAGGGCGGCGGCGGCAACACATCGGTAAAAACCGAAGACGGCAAATATATGTATATCAAAGCAAGCGGCACCGCCCTGAAGGATATGAGTCAAGGGAAGGGCTGGCGTAGAATGCGTCTGGAACCGGTCCTTTCAATCATAGGGGACAAGTCATTGGCCAAACTTGAGCCCTGCAAGAGAGAACCGGAAGTAGTGGACCGTCTGCTTCATGCCTGTGATGATAAAGTGAAAGGCGGCGTTCGTCCGTCGGTTGAGGCACACCTGCACGCTATTCTTGATAAATACGTGATTCATCTCCATCCTCTTGTCGTGGCTGCTTATGTAAATGCCAAAAATGGAAAAGCAGTGATTGAGAAGCTCTTTAAGAAAGAAAAATTCCCACCCATTTGGGTCCCTTACACAGACCCCGGCTTTATGCTCGCAAAGAAAATCACCCGCCTGGTCGGTGACTACCAAAAGCAATTCAGCAGAAAGCCAGCCGTTATGATTCTGGAAAAGCACGGCCTTTTCGTCACCGCAGAAACCGCCGAAGCTGCTTTACGGCTGGTTCGCAAAGTCATAAACCTCTGCAGCAGTAAGTTAACAAAACCAAAGTCGCGAAAAATCAAACCTGCTGCCGATAATGATATCACCGATGCCAAATCAGCTATTCACAAGGCGGTCCACGTTGCGACCGGCCAAAAACTGCCGGTAAGCTATTTTCCAAATATCGAGGCCATTACTGCATTTATGGCACGCAAAGACGCGGCAAAACTGCTCGCAACACCTGCCCTGAATCCCGATGAACTCGTCTACGCTAATGGCTCAGCAATGTGGCTGAAAAACTGCGACATAAAAACCATAACCGGCAAACTAACCTCTCTGCTCAAAAAAGGCCAAAAACCGGCTGCAGCATTTATAGTCAAAGGATTAGGGCTTTTTGTTGCCGCCGACAAGAAAACGGCCCCTGTTATAGCGGAAATTACTGCATCCTCTGTCCTGATTCGTATATACGCCCAAAAATTCGGCGGTATATTCGCCCTGAACAAACGCCAGCAGGACTTCATTAACAACTGGGAAGCCGAGGCATTCCGAAAAAAACTGGTAAGTGGCAAGAAAGGCAAAAAGTGAGAGAATCAAACGGCTCCTTTGGACCGTGAATAATCAAGATAAACACAAGTATTATGCTCATTTAACAGATCGATGATTTCATGCCGCCTTTCCCCCGCCGCAAAATCACACTATAGGTCATTTGTGGCAACAACCGGCTGCTGCAGATTTTCAGTTGCCTTTTCGTATTGAAATGTGCTATAATACTTGGTTTTAGTGGTATCGATGTGGCAATGAAGTGCGTTTTTGCCCACATAAGACTATTTTTGAGGAGATTTGAAGTATGGATTTTTGCATTGAGGACACCCGAAAGAAACCGCATCCGGGATTGAAAGAGCTTATAAAAGACGAGATTATTACCCTGGAACAGGCAAAGGACTGGCTCAGGTCGATTTATGAGATTCGGTTCTTCGAGGAGAAGGTTTTTGACCTTTTGGGCCAGAATATTATCAAAGGCGCCTCGCACCTCTATGCGGGCGAGGAAGCTGTCGCGGTCGGCTCCATCGCTGCCATTGAACGAGGCGATGTGATCGGCTCGACCCACCGTGGGCACGGTCATTGCGGTGCTATAGGCAATAAATATGCCGACACCGAAGAAGACCGCCAGAATCATTGGGATGCCATGATGGCTGAACTGATGGGCAAAGAGACCGGCTACTGCAAGGGACGGGGCGGTTCGATGCACATAGCCGAAGTAGATAAGCAAAATAACCTTGGCTCAACCGGTATTGTCGGTGGCAATCAGCCATCGGCTGTCGGAGCAGCCCTGGCTGAGAAATACAAAAAAACCGGCAGGGTCGTGCTCTCATTCTTCGGTGATGGCTCCACCAACTGC
>JAUWLI010000297.1 GCA_030613765.1 Phycisphaerae bacterium | reverse complement strand
GTATGATGAGATAACACAATACGGATACGGTGAAGAGCTTGTCTTTGCAAGGACCAGCAAAAGAAGATGGTATTTGGGAGGAGATGATATTGCAAACAGGCCCCCCGCGCAGGCAACTACACATGTCCAGCAGTATAAATTTATTCGTCTGGAAAAAAATGCCAATTACGAGCCCTTAATCATGTGCCTCAAAGGGCTCCAGTTAGCATACAATCCCGCTGATTATTTAAGCGCAGAGCAATTAAAAAACAGCAAAAAATTAAGACGGGAATATGAGGATTTGAAAAAATGGGCCGCTGACCCTACTCCAATAGGGCACAAAACAATAAGCAAGTTCTTAAATACCGTTCACGATGGATTGATGAACGAAGCACACCGAAGGCCCGCACACAAATTGCATTATATCGATTGGGCCTTAAACGCCATTGATGCCCGGCTCCGCAAGTTTAACAAGCAGCTCAAAAAATCACTACAACATTCGTAGTGGCTCTCTTTCATGCACCCTCAACATTCAACTGGTATATTTTTGTACTTTTTAGCCGCTCTATTAAGAACTTTGTCACTTCGTTGTGGTCAAAGGCTAAATCTTTCGGCAGTTTTGTTATATTGAACCATTGCGCCTTGGCCGCATCGTCGCCGGCCTCAATTTTACTCGACCCCTCTGTCAATATTCCCATAAATGTTACTGTGATTACTCGTCCTCTGGGGTCTCTCCCGCACTTGCCAAAAGTATGGATCTGTTCCAGCACAACCCCTGTAAGCCCCGTCTCCTCTGACAGTTCCCGCGCCACTGCGTCTGCCAGTTCCTCATCGATATCTACAAATCCACCGGGTAAAGCCCACTGACCCTTGAAAGGCTCGTTTCCACGTTCGACAAGCAGCAGTTGAACCTTCTCTCCCAAAAAACTAAAAACAGCAGCATCGGCTGCAACCATAGGCCTCGGCCATTCGTAAATATATTCCCCTTTTGTAGCCATACTGGATTTCTACTCCAAAAAGTCGGATATCAAACTAAACGATAAAATTTTAATAAGAAAATACTTGAAAGAATTTGCATTCTAATATCTAATCTCGCCTTTTGCATTTTATTTTTGGATTTTCTTATGGTGATTGCTAAAAATCTCTCTTTGGCTTACAATGGTACAGCCATGGTTACTTTAGGGACTACTTCCGATAATAACATCAAAACCGCCTGGCTCACACTTGACAACGGCTGGAGCGGAAAGGCCGCACTATACAGAGAAAGGGAAAAAAACTTCTCGCAATACGACTGGGTTGAATGCCTTTCACGTCCAAACTTGCTTTTTGAAGATGTTGAGAAAATTCTCAAGATTAGCGCACAAAACTGTGTGGCCGTAAAAAATCTTCAAATTCGGGATACACAGCTAAAAGTCGTGATAAAAAGACTTGAAATGGGGGATGGTTTGCGACAGTTCTTTCGAGCATTTCGGCCAGGAAAAGCCCTGAGAAACTTCAAAACTGCGCTAAATTTAATTAGCTCGGGCTTACCGGTTATAATGCCTTTTGCTGCCCTCCAGAATAGACCCGGCCTCTTGACAAAACAAAGTATTTTCATTACAGAATATTTCCCGAACAGCTCCAACCTGCATTCATTTATCTCTAAACAAGTCTCTTCAACAAAACAACAAGAGCTGTATGCACTAAAAAAGCAGATATCTAATCTGCTCGCCTCGCTGTTGGCTTCCCTGCACAAAAATGGCCTGTGGCACAGGGATTCGAAGGCAAGCAATTTTGTTGTGTGTAAGGACACGAACGATAAATACAAAATATTGCTCGTTGATATGGACGGAATAAAGTACTATGTCCTGCGCCGAAGGAGCCGGCAATTTCGTGCTTTATGGAAACTGGCTGCCTCACTTATGTCTGTACCCGGTATTAACCGAACGGATTACTGGCGGACCTTTAATGCATATTGCGATCTGGTCGGACTTAAGTCCGCGCGACGCAGGCCCCTTTTCCGACAGCTCGCAGGAAGGGCACTGGCCAAAAGAATGCGCGCTATGGCCGGAGGCGTTGGCAATAAATGAGTAAATATGCCCGATACTCTAAAAAACCTCTTGATAATAAAACCCAGCTCACTCGGTGACATTGTCATGGCTCTGCCGGCACTCACCGCTTTAAGAAAAAGTTTCCCCGACGCAAAGATTACTTGGCTTATTCGCCCCGAGTTCGCAACACTCCTGAAAAACCATCCTCATGTCACTGCCATTTCTATCTTCGACCGTAAACTACTGGGCAAGGCATGGTTCCATCCGCGTGCCTTCGTCTCTCTGCTGTCGTTTATTCGCCGGCTTCGTCGCAGCAAATTCGACGCCGTAATAGACCTGCAGGGACTTTTTAGGACAGCCTCCCTGGCCTGGCTCTCAGGTTGCAAAAAACGCTTCGGAATGGCAGACGCAAGAGAGTTCGCTCACATCTTTTACACCTGCAAGGTCGCCCGGGACCCCGATTGCATGCACATGGTTGACTACTACTTAAAGATTGTACAAGCCATTACCGGTTCTAAGACCCGGGCCCGCTTTGTATTCCCCCACGACCCTGATGCTGTCGATTCGGTTAGCACCTTATTAAAAATTAACGATATCAAAACCGACAATTACGCTGTCTTTATACCTGGCTCCGCTCATAGTGACAAATGTTGGCCGACCCGGCGATTTGCTGCCTTGGCAGACAGGATTTCTTCGCACTTTCACCTCTCTATTGCTGCGACGGGAACCGAGTCTGAAAATGACACCGTCGAAACCCTCAAAAATCTCGCTAATGTCCCCATAGCCAACCTCGCCGGCAAAACTTCCCTGACCGAGCTCATCGCATTGTTAAAAGCTGCCAAACTCGTCGTGACCAATGACACCGGCCCCGGCCACATCGCCGCTGCCTTGGGAACACCCCTTGTTATGATATTCGGCCGCTCAAATCCGGCAAGGCTCGCCCCGTATGGAAATCCCCAATCTGCCGTGGCAATTGAACCGGCCGGCAGGGGCCTCCAGTTCAACTGCACCGACCCGAAATACGATATTAATAATATATCGGTTGCCCAGGTCTATCAAAGGATATGTGAACAAATGGATTCGTAGCACGTATCGTGCTGATTTTCTTACACCGCAGCCATTTGGTAGGGGTCATTTCTTCGTCTGGGAAGCTTCACCAAATAGTCAGACCAACTTGCTGCCCTCTTTTTCAACCGACTCCTTTCGTTAAAGAAGACGCATGGGTCACTTAAAAAAATGCCTCTGCACCACTTGGTGCAAATCACTTCCCTAAATGTTTCGCCAGATATATACGCACCGGGCAGCGACAGAAGCGTATCTGAAAACCGTAATCATACAGCGCCGAAAACGGACAGGAATTGGATGTCTCATCGATGCAGTGTAGAGTGTCCTCATCGCCAAAATCTTTGGCCTTGCAAAGATTCTCAAATCCGTCCTCCGCGCATTTGAAGTCCTTAGAGCATTGAATTCCATCGATGAACTCTTGAATTTTCTGTCTGTCTTCCTCTTTCATCTTTTGTTATATGCCGTCTAAACCACCTATCCCCACTCCTTGCTTCGTAAAGCGGAGCTTTGAGTGTCCCTGTGTAGCATTTTGTTACTAATCCTCCATTATACTATGAACGCAGGGCCATTGCGATAGAATACCATATCCCGATAGCGGCCGAACCGACTATTATATTGAGAACGACCTTCACTGGGATAGGAAGTTGGGACTTATAAACGCCCGCGTTGATTGCGTAGGCTGCCCCGCCGAGACCGCCGCCAATCGCACCCCCAATCGTCACCAAAAGCAGGGGCCATCCGCATAATATATGACCGATTACAGGAATTTTTTCCTTCGTCTTTGCGCCCATATCCTGTGATGCTTTCACCGACTCCTGAAAATACTCTTCCATTTTATCTTGTCTCCTGACTATTGTTTAACAGGTGATTAACGTCCAATGAGCTTTCGAATGATACAATTCGCCAGATACTTCGTTGGCCGTAGCTTCCTGCGGCGGTTCTCATCGGCGATTTCTTCTTTATCGGTAAGCGCCGACTTTGCCAATGC
>JAUWLI010000345.1 GCA_030613765.1 Phycisphaerae bacterium | reverse complement strand
CAGGTTGGGGGAAATGCGGTCTTTGTGAATAATTATAACCGGCGCATTGCCATACAGGGCTGTCATATTTTCGGCGCAGGAGCAAGCGGTGTGGCCTTCGTTGGTGATCCGGGTGCAGTCCGGAATCCGCTTTTCGAATACGGCCAGCGTCAAAGCTATGCCGACATCGATAAGACTCCCGGACCAAAGACTGAAAACTACCCGGCGGATTGTGTTGTTGAAGATTGCCTGATCCATCGAATCGGCGTGGTCGAAAAGCAAGCCACAGGTATCCAGATTTCCATGTCAAGGGGCATTACTATCCGGCATTGTTCAATCTATGATGTCGGCCGAGCCGGGATTAATATCAGTGAGGGTACGTTTGGCGGCCATCTTATCGAGTATTGCGATGTATTTGACACGGTTCTTGAGACGGGAGACCATGGCAGTTTTAATTCCTGGGGCCGTGACCGTTTCTGGGGATTGAAAGATGCGCCCGCGGAGCAACTACCACAATTGGCATTGCTTGATGCAGAAAAAACGATTATACGCAACAGCCGCTGGCGGTGTGACCACGGCTGGGATATTGACCTCGATGACGGTTCAAGTAATTACGAGTTATATAACAATCTGCTCTTAAGAGGCGGCCTGAAGTTTCGCGAAGGATTTCATCGCAAAGCCTACAATAATATCATCATTAATAACAGTTTCCATCCGCATGTCTGGTATGACAACAGCCATGATGTCTTCACACGCAATATTGTGATGGGCCCCTACCGGCCGGCAGGCGGCATGACAAAGGGTAAATGGGGCAAAGAAGTCGACCGCAACCTCTTTACAACCAATGATGCGGACCGTAGAAAATTCGCAGCTCACGGCTGCGATGAGAACTCGATCATAGGCAACCCGATGTTTATTGACCCGGCAAAGGGAGATTTCCGAGTCAAAGAAAACTCTCCCGCAATAAAACTGGGCTTTAAGAATTTCCCTATGAATAACTTTGGTGTCCAACGAACCGAACTTAAAGCCATTGCCAGAACGCCTAAAATCACCCTTCCCAGATTTCAGCGGAGTTCAACGGCTTTAAAACAACCGCTCAAAAAAGTTGCTCCGAAATATTGGCTTGGTGCAAAAGTGCAGGATATCAAAAGAGAGGAATACTCGGCCTTTGGAATCGGAAAGGGGACAGGAGGAGTCCATCTGGCAGATGTGCCTGAGGATTCGGAGGCTGCAAAGGCCGGCTTTGCAACCGGAGACGTGATACTCGAATTGGATAGCAAACCGGCCCGGTCAGTCCGCGATGTGCGGCGTCAACTTAACAATGCTCGGGGCAAAACTATGCGAATAGTAGTCTACCGCAACCAGAAACAAGTTGTTATTAGACTTCCTGTGGGTAATTGAGTTTGCCGCGATGCCAGGAAATCTCGAAAGTCAGCGCAAGTCGGATTTCTTCCACTTTCCGAAATGTAAAATCCTTTCTTTCTGCTTCTTTTTGGTATCATCGTGTAGTATGAGCATGGCCAGCACGTCCGGACGACGTGAGCAGTACTGCCTGACCTCATCGGGGGACATAACCATAAAGGCGGTTGACAGGGCGTCGGCTGTTGCTGCATCCCCGGCACAAGCCCAGGCAGCGCATCTGCCCTCAACCGGATGGGCCGTACGTGGGTCGATGATGTGCCGACCTTTCTGCACGCCTGAGCCACCGAGGGCTTGATTCTTTAAAAAAAGTGCGGCCAAGATTTGTTTGAGATTACGAGGATTGCTCAATGTGACGGGCCAGCCTTTTGTCCCGGGAGGTGGGCCAACAGCCAAAGCAGAACTGTAGCCCCCATGAATCAGAGCGACATCGATGCTCCAGTCGCCGAGCAATTCAGCCATCTTGTCAATTGCGTAGCCCTTGCCGATACCGCCGAGGTCAATTTGCACTTTGTCTCTTAACAACTCCACTGTGTATTGGGACTCGTCCAATTTGAAAAGGTCCATGCCGGTGCGCTGACGGGCAATCTTCAATTCCTCTTTAGAAGGTATTCGCAGGGTCTTGTCCGGATTTCGCCAGCAGCTCAGCAGAAACCCAATGGTAATATCAAAAGCCCCGTTGGTTTCGGCATTAATACGGCGGCTCAACTGGAGGCATTCAAACGTCTCCAGGGAAACCCGTATAGACTGACCGGCGGTAAGGTTGTTGATTCTGGAGATGTCACTGTTTTCGATGAACTGGCTCAGATCCTGTTCGATCCGGCCAAGTTTATCAAAAGCGGCCCAGGCCGCCTGTTCGGCATAGCAGGCATCCTCATGGAGGAGGATGACCTCGAAAGTAGTGGCCATGGCCTCATAGGAAAAACGACGGATTCCAGTTCCACCGAAGGCGGACCAATCGCTCTTGACAAAGTGAGGTTCTCCCTGCGGTTGAGTCATTTTTCACCCTTGCTTTGCGACGATTTCTTTTCCGACTGATATTGGTGGTAACTGTCCGACAAGTCATTGGTTACATATCCGCGTAACTCTACTTGCGGACGCAGTTCTAAATAGGTATCGAAAAGAGGAATGTATAAGTTCATTTGGCCGGGGGGAGGCAGAAAAAAATACTTCATCAGTTTCGGCTCCACACTCGGAGAAGCAATAATGACAGAAGCAGGCATTATGCTCTCATCAATCTTAGTCCACCACAAGACCTTAGTGAAAGAACGCAAGTACCAGGGCAGGGGCCAGTAGTCACCATCGGGGCAGATAACCTGAATCTGCATTGCATGGCCATCCGGATGCACCTTAGCCAATTCCTCCAGTCGCTCGGTTATCGTAAACACATCCGTAGTCGGATGAGCGTAAACGTAAGGATTGCGACTGTCGGAATGATATTTGTAACTGTTCAGATATCCCTGCCAGGCCAGGTGCGCTCCGGCGGCAATCAGTAGTATACCAATAAACACTTTCGCCCGGATATTCGGCGTCAGATTTATCAGCGCAACGGCCCCGACGCCAGCCAGTAAAATCATACCGTGGAGGAATCCGAGCAGACACCAGGGAGTTTTATAAGGGATGACAGAATACACTACGGTCATTGCTAATGTGTAAAAGGCAATAAACCGAAGCAGGGGAAAATTCACGCCGCCCGGGCCCTTTCCTCTGATTGCAATTACGAAGCCAACTCCAGCCAAAATAACAATCAAAGCTTCACTCCAGAACGGCCCCGGACCGTATTTGTAATAGAGGAGCATCTTCAGGTAAAAATACCAAGGGTGATTGTGCAATTGGTTTTGGCCGGC
>JAUWLI010000351.1 GCA_030613765.1 Phycisphaerae bacterium | reverse complement strand
GGTTTTTGATCCGGAGGGGGAAGTGCAGATGTATCTGCGCGTGATAGCGGATGGGGAAGTTTTTAATGTGAAAGCGGAGCCTGCCGAGCATCTCAAAGGCCAGGAAACAGCAGAGGGCATTTTGGAAATAGCTATCGATATGGAGAAAGAATCCATCGCGTTCTATGCCGGCCTGAAGGAGTGTGTGCCGCCAAGAGCCGGCAGGGACAAGGTCGAGGCGATTATCAGGGAGGAATTTAGCCATATTGCCACCTTGAACGAAAAACTGTCGGCTTTGTGATAGGTTAGCAAATTCCGGCTCGGCTCGGTTGTCAATGGCGAAACTGTCCTGGGAGATGCTGATGTTAGACTTGGAGTCATTGTTCAAACTAAGTTACGGGATGTGTATCATCAGCTCCAGGAAGAACGGTAGATTTAACGGCTGCATTGTTAATACGGTATTTCAGGTAACGCCCGAGCCGCCAATGGTCGCGGTTAGTGTCAACAAGCAGTGTTTGACCCATGAATATATTACCGACAGCAAGGTTTTTGCAGTGTCTATTCTCTCGCAGGAAGCACGTATGGTTCTTGTCGGCAAATTTGGATTCAGGTCCGGCAGAGATATTGACAAATTTGAAAAGGTAAATTTCAAGACAGGTCAGACCGGCAGCCCAATAATTCTGGATAACACCGTAGGTTTCATTGAGGCTGAAGTTGTTGAAAGTATTGATGTTGAAACACATACTTTGTTTATTGCCGGAATTGTAGCTTGCGAGACACTTGATGAAGATAAAGAACCTATGACATACGCCTACTACCGTGATATAAAACACGGCAGGACGCCTGAAACGGCTGCAACATATATCAAGACAAAATCAGCAGCAAAACTAAAGGAAGGAGTTACGAATATGAAGAAATACAAATGTCTTCTGTGTGGTTATGTTTACGACCCGGCTGTGGGCGACCCTGATAATGGAGCTGGTGCTGGTACTGCTTTTGAAGATTTGCCTGACGGTTGGGTCTGTCCTGATTGTGGCGCCGGCAAAGATGAGTTCGAACTCGTGGAAGATTAAATTCCTGAAAAGGGTAGACATTGAATTGTGTGTAATTCTAAGCGAGATAAGGCAGGGAACAGTCGCTATGCAGGAAATTCGACCAACAGTAACCCAACAGGACATTGCCTGTGCGGAAATAGCTGCTCCGCCAACCGCGATGGTGGTCTTTGGGGCCTCCGGAGACCTGACCCGCAGGAAATTGCTTGTCAGTCTCTTCGAGGTTTTTAAACGTGGCTTATTGAACGAGCGATTCTATCTGTTAGGCTGCGGCAGAAAAGAGCTTACAGATGAGCAGTTCCGGCAAATTGCACAACAGGCAATTCAGGAGGAGTCCGGTGATACTTCAGCAAAAGCGATTGCGCCTTTTATCAACAAGCTCTACTATATAAGCGGTGATTACAGTGATGCATCGTTTTATGAGAATATCAAAATCAAGCTGGCGGAATTAGACAAAAAGCTCAAAGTAAACGGCGCTGTTGTTTTTTACCTGGCAGTACCTCCATTTTTATATGGCACGATAGTAGAGTATCTCGGCTCAGCAGGGCTGTCATGCACGGGCGAGCCTGATTCGAAGCAGCGCGTCAGATTAGTTGTGGAAAAGCCCTTTGGCAGAGATTTGCAAAGTGCTGTCGAATTGAGTGATAAAATCCGCCGATGTTTTGATGAGACGCAAATATATCGTATCGACCATTATCTGGGCAAAGAGACGGTTCAAAACATTTTGATGTTTCGTTTTGCCAATATCATTTATGAACCCCTCTGGAACCGTAATTATATCGACAGTGTTCAGATCACTATATCCGAGAAGATTGGAGTTGAACATCGAGCGAGCTATTATGACAAGGCCGGTGCTCTCCGCGATATTTTTCAAAATCATATGCTTCAAATGCTTGCTTTGGTGGCGATGGAACCGCCGATATCCTTCGAAGCAGACCATATTCGGGACGAGAAGGTCAAGCTTTTGCGTTCGATTCGTCCGTTCGAGATGGATGAGTCAGGCGATTTTATTGTGCGGGGTCAATACGGGCCAGGGGCGATAAACGGCAGGGAAGTTGTTGGTTATCGCCAGGAGCCCGGCATAAATCCCAGGTCCGGGACAGAGACTTTTGTCGCTGCGAAGTTGTTTATTGATAATTGGCGGTGGAAGGGCGTTCCTTTCTATCTTCGGACCGGCAAGCGACTTGCCAGGAAAAACACGGAAATAGCTATAACTTTCAAAAAAGTTCCGCATTCCATGTTTATCTCGGCCGGCCTTGACGACATACCGTCAAACATTCTTGTATTACAGATACAGCCTGAAGAAGGCATTTGGCTGCGTTTTCAGGCGAAGCGACCCGGCTCAAAGATCTGCATGGGTACATTGAATATGAATTTCAATTACCGCAGCGTCTTTGGCATTGATATGCCCGAAGCGTATGAGAGGTTACTGCTGGATTGTATGATTGGTGACCAGACGCTTTTTAACAGACAAGATGGAGTCGAGGCAGCATGGCGTTTATTGATGCCTGTACTCGATGCATGGCAAAGTGATGGAGTCTCTCCTTATGAATATCCTGCGGGCAGTTCCAGCTTTCCCGGGGCCGATAGTCTTATTGAATCTGATGGTCGAAAGTGGCGAAAACTCGAGGGAGCATGATTGGTGAATCGTGAATCAAACCACGAATCACGAGTTGGCAGCCTGTTTGTAACGCCTGAATATCCTCTTTATCCCCGCTGTTTTCACATCGCCGGTGTGGATAACCACGCGATAGCGCAGAGTGAGCATTTCGCCTTTGGCCAGTTCCAGACGGCCGTCTTTTAGCCAGTTCATCGGTGTCGGTGAGAAGAAGCCGTAGTCGCGTGTGAACCACTTGGCTGGGAACCAGCGGTTGTGTGGGTGCTGCAAAATGGCGATGCCTTCGGTGATACTGTCACGTGTGCTGCTATAGTCACACCAGGGCGAAGCGACGCCCCAAGTCTCTTTTTCGGTGGTTTTACCCTCGGCGTTGATAAGCGTGCCGCCGGACTTAACGCTCAATTCGGGCACGAGGCGCGCTGAAAACAGCGCATGATTTGACTTCAGGATAAGAATGTCCGTCAACGCCTCAAGGCTGATTTCAAAATCTATAAACCGAA
>JAUWLI010000322.1 GCA_030613765.1 Phycisphaerae bacterium | reverse complement strand
AAATTCCCATAAAACTCGGCATCGTTGTAATCATCCGATAATTGATTGTAGATTGTAGCGGCGTTTTGGGAATCGGGGATTGCGTATTTGGCTTCGAGAGCGGCTAATTCCTCGTCGAATGTATACGGCCGCCAGCCTTCGGTTTCCTCCGGCAAAAAGACCCAGATAATCAGCACTAATACGATAGCAGCAACGGAGAGCCAGAACCATTTTCTGGCAGGTTTCGGAAGAACGGTACAAGCCGCGAGAATTATGAGCAAAAGCGCGATTACCTTCCAGGGTGCATGGAAGAAAATCGCGGCTATTAGCAAAAGAACAAGCAGACCCAAGCCGGTCCACTTATAAATTCCAGGCTTTTTCTTTTCAGTCTTCTGCTTCTTTTTAACCATCTCTTTTGCGCTCCGACTCTCTCTCTCAAATATATACGCTCAGATGGGTGGTTTTATTCAAGCCTTTTTCGGCGCAGTAAGGTCAAAGGTCCAATTTTTCTCGCAGGTGGCCCAAAAGGTGATCAGTTGAGATCCTAACCTGCTCCATCGAATCCCGCTGTCGTACGGTGACGGTGCAGTCCTGCTTTGTCTGGCCATCTACGGTCAGGCAGAACGGGGTGCCGGCCTCATCCTGCCTGCGGTAACGCCGGCCGACCGCGCCTTTTTGGTCATAGAAGCAATTGAAATATTTTTTCAGGTCGTTGTAGATATTCTGCGCTATTTCGGGCATACCATCCTTCTTGACCAGCGGGAAGACGGCGACCTTTATCGGTGCAAGGGCATGGTGGAACCTTAGAAGGTTTCTCTTTTGGCCGCGGACTTCTTCTTCGTCATAAGCGTCAACCAAAAAGGCAAGTGCGCTTCTGTCGATACCGGCACTTGGCTCAATCACGTAAGGGATGTATCGCCTCTTTTGCTCGTCGTCGAAGTAAGAGAGCGGGCCTGACTGGTAATCTTCGGCTTCGGCGGCAAGTTCGATTTTTGTCAGGTCGCGGTCGTTTTCGAACCATTTATTGAGCGTTCTGATTCCGCGCTGATGCTGCCTGAGGTCGAAGTCGGTGCGGTTGGCGACACCTTCAAGCTCCTGCCAGTCGCCGGAGCCGAATGGGAACCTGTACTCAACGTCGACACATGCCTTGGCGTAGTGGGCCAGCTCGTCAGCATCGTGTACGCGGAAGCGCAGGTTCTCCTTCTTAAGACCCAAATCCGTATACCAGTTGAACCGCGCCTGTTTCCAGTGCTCGTACCAGTGGTCATCGGTGCCGGGCTCGCAGAAGAACTCAAGCTCGGCCTGCTCGAATTCGCGTGTTCGAAAGATAAATGCCTTGGTGGTTACCTCGTTTCGGAAGCTTTTGCCTATCTGTGCGATACCGAAGGGAATCCTGACCCTTGTCGTATCGAGGACGTTTCTGAAATTGGCGAAGATTCCCTGGGCCGTTTCGGGGCGAAGATACAGCGTCATCGAGTCATCAACGTTGGCGCCCATCTGTGTCTCGAACATCAATTTGAATGGCATCGGCTCTGTAAACTGCCCGACCTTGTTGCAATTGGGACAAACTTTATTGCTCAAATCCTGAGCTTTGGCCAAGGCGGCATCAATTGCGATATGCTCGGTGTGCTCCTCGGCCTGCTCTGCGAGTTTTTCCTTCAGGTGGTCGACCCTGGTCCTTGTATTGCACTTTTTACACTCAGCCACGAGGTCTGCAAACTGGTCGGTGTGGCCGGAGGCCTTCCAGACCAAAGGGTGCATAAGGATGCTGCAGTCCAGGCCGACAACATCGTCCCGCATCTTAACGACCGCTTTCCACCATGCGCTTCGGACGTTGCTCTTTAATTCGACGCCGAGCGGCCCGTAGTCGTAGCAGCTTGCCAGTCCGCCGTAGATTTCGCTGGACTGAAAGATAAAGCCCCTTCGCTTACACAGCGATACGATGTCATCAAGCTTTGTAATGTTAGCCATATTTTGTTCTCCGAAAAATCTAACCGGACGTATTATACAGCCGAAGGGACAAATTACAAGGATTGGTAAGAAAGACACAACGGATTAAGGTTATTGCCGGTTAGGCAGGGACGAAAAAGCTGAAATGAGGACGGACGGTTAGAGAGAAACGTTGACGATATTTATGATTTTTTGAACAAGGTCGATGTGTCGCTGCTCATCTTCGGCGATTATCCTAAATGTGTTTTTTATACGCTGGTTTTCGACTCCGGGGTCTGAGGAAATCCTGATGTACAAATCCCTCGCAGACTCTTCAAACGACTTCATCGTCTCGAACTCGCCGATTATCTTGTCTTTATCCTGCTGCTTTATCTTTGCCATACTGCTTTATCAATCCCTGGACAATTTTTCTGTGCCTTCGCGTATCCTCGATGAGTGTAGTCAGGTACTTTCGGATTTCCTGAAATATATTCAGGTCAATACCGGCCGGCCAGTTGTCGAGGTCCATATAATCCTCATATACTCCATTACTAATCTCGTCCTCCATATCCATTGCAGAAGCAAGATAACCAGCTATGGTCTTGGGTTTTTGCTCTGCGGGTCTTTCCGTATCATTATTGGCCGCGTTTTCATTCATAATTTCAAAGTACGAGATTTCCCGGCCCCTGTCAATATTTCTTAATTCTCCTGCCCGGATCCGTTTGCGTACAAGTTCCTGACGGGATACGCTTCACGAGCGACGAGTCACGAATAACGAATTGGGCGAGCATTTTGAACGAGATTTTGGTTTGACAGGGAACGGTGTTAAAGAGATAATAATCTTGAACAGAGTATGAATGTGGAGAAAATATGAAAAAGAGTGACAGTGCCGATGCTCAGTATAATCTTGGTGTTGCCTACGCTAACTCAGATCGCTATGAGGAGGCAATAAATGCTTACAAACGGGCTATCGAAATTGACCCGAATCATGCTTCGGCCCACTACAATCTTGGCAGTGCCAACGGAAAATTGGATCGTTATGAAGACGCAATAGAAGCTTACAAGCAGTGTATCTCGATAGAGCCGCAGAAAACGGAAGCATACTTCAACCTTGGCAATGCCTACGGAAAATTGGATCGTTATGAAGACGCAATAGAAGCTTACAAGCAGTGTATCTCGATAGATCCGCAGGAAGCGGAAGCATACTTCAACCTTGGGCATTGCTACTACACGTTGGGGCTTTGCGAAAAGTCTTTGCAGGCTTTCAGGCAAGGTATCGAGATAAAGCCTGATGATGCAAATGCACTTTACAATCTTGCTTTCATTTATGGGCAATTGGATCGTTACCAAGAAGCGATACAGACTTTCAAACGGGGTATCGCAATAAAGCCTGATGATGCTGATGCTCATTACTATATTGGTATTGCTTATGACAACTTAGATCGTTATGAAGAGGCAATCGCATCTTATAAACATGCTGTCAGAATAAGGGCGGATCATATTGATGCCCACTATGCTTTAGGACTTGGTTATCTGAGAACGGATTGTACTGATTTGGCGTCAGGTGAATACAAGATACTTCAGGCTTTAGATAAAGATAAAGCAGAAGAACTTCTTGAGTATATTAACCAGTAGTAAATAAGAGACAGTCAGATACCTATATTATCGTTCATTTCCTCTTTTATTT
>JAUWLI010000198.1 GCA_030613765.1 Phycisphaerae bacterium | reverse complement strand
TTAAAATCAAGTTTTGTTATTTTAACTTTGTTTTCTAAAGATGGTTTTCCGGTTTTTACGCTATAACGAATTTTCTCTCGAGCTACCTGGTACCATGACCCATTTGCTTGTTTTTTCACGATACAATTAATCTCGTAGTCTGTTCCTCTGGGTAAAATGACCTCCTGTTTAACAATGTTGTAATCCTTATCTGGATCGATTGTATATCTATGAATACCGGAATTCTCCTTTGATGTCTCCAGTGTTATTAATCCCTTCTCTTTGTTCTCTATAACCTTTAGATTATATTTTTCCTGTAGCTCGGGGGAATCCAGGTATGGCGGGTAAGCCAGGAGCAATTTTAAAAGCAACTGTGTATTTTTATCATACGTATGTCGATAGCCACGATACTCATTCTCAAAGCCCTTTACAAAATGGTCGAGTTGCTTCTGCGTAGTACCATCAAAAACATATGTTATCTCTCTTATCCTTGACGGTTCAGTATCCTTTTGAGATTGGAAAGTCAATTCTCTTTCTTCAATCCGAGACTTGTCGCCTGCTATAATAGCTTTATAGGTCTGTAAAATTCGTGACGGCGGAGAAAAGTCCGGTTTTCGTGATCCAGAAGGTACTAAAGAAAATCCCGGCTGGGGTTTTTCAGATTGCCATTCTACTATCATATTTTCAGTAGGTCTTTGTGCCTGACGAACTTTGTTCAAGAGAGTTTCGACATTTATTTCTCCCCCCTCAACCTGCACAGCGGAGTGTGTACTTAGGAACTCAGTGAGGTTTTCGCGTACCCTGTCGGCTTCGCCTACGTCGAGGTCATATATGAGCCAAGTGCCTGTTTGATTTGAGAGGTAGAAGACAAGCTGACCTTCCTGATCACCGGATTTGCCTTTGATGTTTGAGGTTATTGCCAGTGCGTCGCTGCTGTCGGCGTAGACTTCCAGGACCTTAATCTTATGGCCGTCGGCCATCTGGGCGAAATCACGGACGCTGAACACCCCGTCGGCAGCTGAGCCGGGGCGGAAGAACCAAGTGAGCTTTTCGACATTACCGGAAAGTCCAACAACAAAAAGATTCTCTACGACCCGGCGTGGCCCCATCTTTGCAACATCCTGTTTATTTAACTTGTCGGCTGCTTCGGCAATAAGTCGCATTGCTTTTATGGTCTGCTGGTCTACCGGCGTCATACCTTTTCGCAGGTCCTCTACAAATGTACGCATCTGCTGTTCGGTAAAGTCTCCCGTGATGATTGCCCTTTTCGTCAACGGTGTTTCAATAGTCGGAGCCGACAGAACCCAACTGTCCACAGCTATCGCCAGATGATTGCCAATATTAGCTCTGGTCAACTCGTAGAGGAGTTCGGAGCCTTTTTCATCAAATTGAATACTTATCGTCGGTTTCCCATCTCCATCCTGGGTGGTCTCAACTTTCTCAAGCCCCCAGGCCAACTTGCCTTCAAGCTCAGGCACCATTACGTATTGAGCACGCGCACATAGCAGCAGATAGTTTCGATCTTTATAAGCGCTCAAAGGCAAATCTTTGAACCGAGTGGAGTCACCTTTTATCGGCGACCATTGGAAGCTTTCTCCACGAACCGAACCTGCAAACGGTCCGTTTCGGGCCAAATCCTCAACATGCCGTTGATATTCCTCTTTAGTCAGGCTCGGCCGGCGACCTGAACCGTCCACATTCGGGACGATAGCCAAAGTCAGTATTGAGCCTTCCGGTGCGGCCATAATCATTTGTTCGAGCTTTTCGGATCTCGCGGGTTTCGGCTCGGCGGGTGGTTTTGGGAGAGTTTCGATCGGTTTGATATTGTCCTTGTTGGCCTGCCACCACTTGCGCCATCGCTCTGCCACCTGACGCCGGTGTTGTCTTTGCCTGTCCCTGATTTCCGGGGTTATGGTATAAGAGCCCAATCGGTCGTACTTCAAATCATAGGCGTGGAAATGTTCATGTCCTTCGGTATGGCCGGTCAGTTTCTCAATGGCTATTGTGATTTCACGAACGGCCCGGGCCAAACCTAAACTTTTTCTGGCAGGATCCAATTGATGCTGTTTAAAGAACATATCAAGTTCGGTCCTGGGATAACCAATTCCGTAGTCACTGGAAAAACCGCTGCGTTCAAGGCCGTCAATCAAACCCGGCACGGCATTGGGATCGCCGATTGCTCTCAACGTAAGGGCCAATTTGCTTTGAGTCTGTGGTTTCTCTGTTCGCCTTAGTTCGGTAACCAACTCCGGTACCGCAGTAGATCCGATTTCTACAAGCCTGTGAACGGCTGCGAACCACTTCTTCTTTTCGTTGCCGATACGCGAGTCGCGAAGAATAACTATCAGCTCGCCTACTGAAAGCCCCGCCATTTGTTCAATCCACTCGGCGTCGGAAAAGGCCACCTCCCGCTCGGACGGCTCACCTACTACATATCTTTTGCCGGTAAACTCGTTATAGACTTCGCAGCCGTCGGGGAAAGCTACGGTAAATCTTTCCGGCGGGATGCCTTTATTAAGTCTTATACTCTTAACGTCAACCTCTAATCTGCGTGGTGGCGCCATTGGTGTTAGCTTAAAGACGCCCACTTGCTTTTGCTCTTCCATAGGCAGAGCTGCAAACTGCGCAAGCGTCATTCCCTTGGGCGGGCCGTAATCGTTTGTGGAGAAAGTTGTACGGCTGCCCTCGATAGGAAGCCAAATTCCATCGACTTGTATTAACTTGATATTGTCCACTCGCCGGGAGACTACCTTGAAGCGGTTCTTGCCGCTGATGCTGCGATATTTCTCGAACTTAAGGAGCCGGTAGTCCCTCTGATAATCTATCCATGCTCTAACATCGTAAGCCCAGTTGACCGAAGTGTCGGTTACCAAATTAACGGCCTCGATAACATAACAAGGATGGCCGTCAATGAATTCAACCTTATCTCTTACGGAAATTGATTCTGCCTGAGCTATCGCTTCTCCAAACGAAAGGCGGCTGCGCTCTTTTGCATCAAAACCTAACAATGTGTTAAATGTCATCGTGGAGCGTAAAGAGAAACTCGGTTTGAATATCGCTCCGCGCGGCTGTTTATCTTCAGAGGAAACTCTCAAACTCCATTCGTTTTGTCCATCAAAAGCTCTTGTTATCTGAGTGGTCCTTGAAATCTCGTTCCGGCCCGGCTTTGTGGAATTCTGAAAGCCAGCGTAGAATTCTTTGCCGCTGTCATAGCCCCAATCGTACTCGTAAAAAACCAGGTTTCTCGCGGGAATAGTGCAGGTCATGTGCAATTGAATGTCTTCAATTCTTCTCTCACTTTCGATAATCTTAGCCACGAGCTCCTGAGCCGACACCTGCACAGCGGGTTTATCTTCCAAACGACCTATTAAACCAAAGCCTGTTGGTATTATAATTGCCATTATCAAAAGAACCGCAATAACACCTGCAAGCCAGAAACGTGAATCTTTTCGTTTATTATCTAAGCCTAATATATGGCGTACTCGGCCCAATGTTGGTTTGTTGTCCTGGCCTAATCCCGTTGCAAGGACAGGCGGCTTTGCCACAAATCTGGCTCGGCCTACGCTTTCCAAAGTTGTGGCATAAGTCAGTCGCTCGCCCGTAGCCTTTACAGCCAATTCGTCGCAGCATAATTCGCGTTCCCTCCGGATGCAATTTGACAGCCACCAGACGGCCGGATGATAAAACAGCAGAGTTTCGGTCACCCGCTGAATTAGATTGACCCATAAATCAAACCTGCGAATATGGGCTAATTCATGGGCTATCACCGCCTCCAGCATCTCCGGCTGCATTTGCGCTACCATCGCCGCAGGCAGCAGAACCATCGGCCGTAAGTAGCCTACAGCCATTGCCTGCAAAACAGTCGGCGATATGAACACCCGCGAAAAGCCCCGCATACGCAGTCTTTCACTTAGCGAAACAATACGCTGAACTAATCTTTCCGGCAGCGGTTCTAAATGATGACGCCAGCGATATACCCCGACAAATCCCATAAGTAATCGCACACTCAGCACGATGACCCCAACCATCCATATCACCAAAACCCAGGGCATCGATACATTCAGCCAGTCAGATATTCTCTGGCCCAACGGAATCGAATCTGCCAATGTCGGCATGGCAGGGGGGGGAGGCTCGGCTTCCGGCAAAATATCACCTGCAGGTAAAGCAGCATAGGAGAAAGTTTCAACAACCTCGGCTGATTCTACTCCTGTCACAAGCTCGGTGTTGGGACTTATGGGAATATCAATAGCTGTGAAAGTTACTACAGGGCAAACGACCATAGCTATAAAAGCCAGAACATAAGCGGTATACCGAGCATTGCCGTGCTTTAGTCTGAACACTCTAACAAGCACGCCAACCAGAACAGCTACAGCCAGACCTTGCCAGAGAAAATGCACCAACGTCAGGCCAAGCCGTTGCCAGAGGGGCTGAGAAAGAAATTCAACTATTGACATTACGCACTCCCTTTCTTTCGAGTAAACCTGGTAATGGTTTTGTGGATTTCGCCCAATTCTTCGTTGTTTGGCTCGGCCTGCTGAAGCAGATGCGCGACAAGGGCATTTGCAGAGCCGTCAAAGGCTCGATTTAGTAAGTCACTGAGCATACTGGACTGAGTTTTGTCCCGCGAGACTTTCGCCGAATAGATAAATGCTCGTCCTTTGGGCTTCTGATTAAGCAGGTCTTTCTCGGCCATAACATTCATCAGGCTCATGACAGATGTATAAGCCCTGGGCCGTTTAGGCTTTAGCAAATTCATGACCTCTCTAACTGTGCATGGCCCGTGCTCCCAGATAATCTGCAGAACTTCTAACTCCGCCGGGGTTGGATTTTTGTGACGTGGTCTTGCCATTGAACTGTTCTCCTATTGAACTTTTCGAAAAACATTTCCTTTGTCAATTTACCGACTTGAACACAAACTACTGTATAACCCGTAGTTTGTCAACGGTAAAACCCGTAGAAAATAAAAAAATTGAAATTTTTTCATCGATCCCCGTTTTTGACTCAAAATCAATGCTATGGACAGTGGCCCTGTTGAAAAAAACCGCAATTCATTGTGATTCTTTTGATTGATTACGCTCAGGGCAGCCAAAAAAAATGCTTTTGTTATTCATTTTTTTGTTGTCTTATGTTTGGAAATCTGTTAACATATCTGTGTGTTTGCAGGCAGGCAAACGTAAACCGCCTGTAGGTGGTCAATAAACAATGCCGGTCGTCTCGGCCTCAACCGGCTATATACTAAATACGAGATACTAAATACTATTGATTGCAGAGAACCGCAATAGTGGGGCCGTGGCCCACGTATCCGAATCCCTGTAGGTTGTAGACAGGGACCCAGTAGACAGGAACCCTTTAGGCAGGGAGCCATTTTAATCATTAGTCTATAGTCTGTTGTCTGTAGTCTGTTTTCCGTAATTATTTGGCAAAAAATGCCAATGTTTTGATCATTTTGGTGTATTAATGGATAATAAAGAATCCCTTTTTGCCAGCCTGCATATTCTTATGCGGGCCATCCCCGATGGCACAACGGACGCTGGCCGCAGGCTTTGCAGATACTGGTATCGAGAAAGCCGCTGCCAAGTCCGCACCGGCTGGCAAAAATTCTGTGCCCTCTGTGGCTATAAATCGGTGAAAATCTGTGTAAATCCGTGGTTAATTAACTACTTATGTGCTTATAAACCACTTTTTTGTTCATTTTATGTTAGCTTTTGTGCATTATGTGCATCTTTACGACTAACAAGAACCGTTTTTAGCCGGCTTATGAAAAAGGCCATTTCAATGGCCTTGTGGACGAAGGCAATAACCTGCGACAAAGCTGGCTTTAAAAGCAGGTTTTGCAAAGTACACAAAGCTGGCAAAAACATAATCTCTGTTAATCCTGTTATCCTGTCTAATTTTTCTTCGTGCTCTTCGTGTGCTTCGTGGTTAAAAAATCCCTTTAATCAGCGTAATCTGCGATTAATAAAGGATTTACGTGCCTGTAAAGCGCTTTACAACGGTAGAGAT
>JAUWLI010000195.1 GCA_030613765.1 Phycisphaerae bacterium | reverse complement strand
GCATTGTCCACACGAATAGTAAGCAGATGTTTGCCGGGTGTCATCAGCCTGCCAAGGTCGTAGAGATGCGGCGTGCATAAACTGTCCTGCATACCGGCGGCAACGCCGTCCACCCAAACCTTTGTTTCCCAGTGACAGCGTTCCAGAAACAGATTGATTCGCCTGCCCTTCCAGTTCCCGGGAATATCGACTTGTCTTTGATACCAGGCAGGCCCGACGTAATGTTTGACAGGTGTCAGCCAGAAGGGAATCTTGATATTATCAGGCTGGCGATACTTTTCATATTTTGCGTCAGTAAACCACGACCGGTCTATAATTCTTCCGGTCCATTTGGTATCGACAGAGATGTCATCTCCGAAGCCATTCTCAGCCGTAGAACCGGGCAGCTTGATTTGGTCTTCAAAAGTGTTTTGATACCACTTTTCACTTTCGCCCATGTTCTCGGGGTCAAGCTGGAATCGCCATTGACCTGCTAATGATATGGTCCCTCGCTGCCGGCCCAAAGCGGCTTTTGGTTCCATGTCCACATTTCCTACTTCCCGGCAACCGGCAAAGGCCATTATCACCATGCCCGTTGTTATTATCATTATTGATATGATAATCTCACGTTTCAATTTGGTGCTCCTTAACAAGAAATTTGAAAAGTATTCTACCTTATCAAGCAGGGCCGGCTTCTTCAGCGGGCTCGGGCAGATTATTGTACCAAGTGTATCTGAGAGCCACTATGGCGGCAATCGCCAGTCCAAGCCATATCATCGAATTGAGATACAAATGGCTCACGAGGTACATAGGAAACAAATACAATCCTGTAATCGCGAGCATAGCAAGTATGATATTTAAGATTGTCAGCGATACACTTTCAGATTTGCCGGCCAACTCCTCCGGCGATAATTTTGATTCTTTTCGCACCGGCTTCCACAGGCCAAAGGGCCGAATGGATTTATAAAAGCAAATAAGAACATCGCGGTCAACCGGTTGTGTCGCCAAAGATACTGTAATACTGGCAAGCAACGAGGCCACACATATCAAAGGAAATACATAATACACCGGTGCATCAGGAAAGAAAATAATTGTAAAAGACAAAATAATACCAACAAAGGTTCCCACGGAATATCCCCAGCCGTTGATGCGCCACCAGTACCATCTGAGTACATTCGGTATGACCATACCCGCTCCAAGCGCCATCATCATCCAACCCCATATTTGAGCAATCGACTCAGCTTGAAATCCAATGCCAACTCCGATCAGCACCAGCAAAATCGTGGCCAGATAACTGAATCGCACAGATTCCCTGTCGCCGGCCTGTGGCCGAAAGTAAGGCTGCCAGATATCACGAACGATAAAGGAAGCACCGCTGTTTACCGTCGAGCTGAAGGTTGACATAAACGCAGCCAGCAGGCCGGCAATGACAATACCCCTGATCCCGGTCGGTAAAAATTCCTGAAGCACCACAGGCATCACTTGCTCGGAATCCTTAATATTCGTAATTACGGTAAGACCCAGCAGGGCAATTCCAATCGCCATCGCCCAGCGAACAATGAGAAAAAAGCTCCAGGCCGCCCCAACCTTGGCAGCATCACGGGCATCACGCGCCGCCAGGAATCTCTGGAAATCGTACATCTGCGCTGGGCCGCCTGCATTTAGAAGCAGGCCCTTTAAGACCCAGACAATTACAAGGGCACCAAAAAACTCGAAATGTGCGTTGTCCGTTCCTGCAAATTCCTTTATGCGCCACGGTACGCTTAATGAAGACCAACCTTCCGGTAACTGAGTCAGCAACTCCGGCGTCAGCTTCGACCACGCGATATATGCAATAAATATACTACCGACGGTCAGGATGATGGTTTGGATTACATCAGTTACCACGACACTGTAAAGTCCGCCGAGAATAACATAGAGGGTTGTTATACCAATAATCGTTACTGCAAGAACGTCGGGTTCGTATGTCGTGAGTATGTTCTGGAGCCAGGGAATTGATGTGTACTGAACGAGGGATTCAAGCGGGATGTATACGGAGGCAAATTTGCCGATGCCTTGATACGCATACCCGACGAAACTGGCCAGCGTGAGCACGGCCATCAATGCATAAGCGGTTCGGGCCAACCTGCCACCGGCATCAGTGCCGAAGCGGGTCTTCATCCACTCGGCTGCTGTCATTACGTTCGAACGGCGGACCCACTTGCCCATATAGCTCATAAAAAAGGCGCCCATCAAAAAGCCCCACATCCAGTGGTGCCACATTGACTTCATCCCGAGGACAAAAAGGATTGAAATAATCCACATGGTGCCGGTAATGTCGAAGTTGGATACCGAACCGGACATCGCCAGAGCCAACCAGTGAATGCTCTTGCCCCCGAGAAAATACGCCCCCAGGCTTTTTGAGGCGCGCCTGCGATACCAGAAACCCAACCCTATTACAACGCTGAAATAGAGAACGACTATCCCATAATCAATTGAATCCATATACTGCTTCTCCGCAAGCTAAGATACATCATTGGAGTCCGGCCCGCCGATTACTGCGTCAAACATCGCCACGATATTTGCCGGTGGAATGTTTGCCAAAATATTGTGGACCTGCTGAAAGACGAAGCCTCCGCCGGGACCGAGAATCCTTACCTGTTCTTTGACGTTCTCGGTAACCTGTTGAGGCGTACCAGTGGGTAGAATGTCTCTTGTATCGCAGCCACCACCCCAGAAAGTGATATCTGCACCAAATTCGGCCTTTAGCCGGTTGGCATTCATACCTGAACAACTAATCTGAACAGGATTGAGGGCGTCAACACCGGCCTCGATTAAATCAGGAATCAGCTCTCGAACTCCGCCGCAGCAATGAAGCATGACCTTGACATCGGCGAGCTGTTTTGCGCGGTTCCAAAGCAGTTTGTGACGCGGCTTGAAAAACTCGCGATACATCTGTGGTGAAATCATAGGACCTGTCTGCATCCCGAGATCATCGCCGAAAAGTATAATATCGATATGCTCACTGACAGCTTCAAGGAACCGCTCGAGATTTGTCAGATGAATCTCAACGAGCTTGTCAAGAAAATCGTGAGCATGCTGAGGCTCGGCGGCCAGCAACATCATAAACCGGTCATTGCGATAAAGGAACTGGCCAATTTCAAACAGGTTACCTCCGAACAGACCGATAATAGCTCGGTCTGTCTTTTCTCGCAGTCGTTTTGCGCCTTCAGACAGCAATTGACAATCAATCGGACCGGGGGGGCTGGCAACCGCAGTCCACATAGACTCTTCAAGGGCAGTAGAGACAGCCTGCAAGTCGTCACACTCTGCAAAAGGATAATACGTTTGTTCAAAATACAATACACCGTCCGGCATTTGGCCGAGGACTCTGCCTGTTTTCGACCGAATCACCCAACGTCCATCATCTCGTTCAAGGGGTGTCCAGGAAGGTACGAGACACGGTGTGCCGTCCGGCAATGTCCACTGTGACCAGGATTCCTCATCCAGCGCAAAGCCCCGGCCCAACTCAATGGTGTCCACGCCAAATCTATCCAGTACATCCTCATCAATAATAGCCAGTTGCTGGATGACGTCATAAACGCGAATTGGCTTAGGTGGCAGCCCCAGAAATTCCCGTAGCTTTGGATATGCAACCGCCGCGATGCCGGAAGACCGGTGGCCGGAAAAATCAACGGGGACACGGTCGGGTTCACGATGGTTTAAGGCCGCTAAAATCCGTTCTCGTGAGGTCATTCTTGCTCCCTATCTCCCAAGTGGAACTCGCAAAGTAAGAAATTCGTACGCCGCCATTTCTACAGGTCCCGTTATTTTGGCGATTTGGTCTTCGGCCAAGTTACTCAGCCATACTGTCTTTGGTGCCGGCTTTGTCCAGATAAGTCCGGCTTTTTCAGGCCGATCGGCAGTATTAAAGAGTCGCACGACCCAGGCTTTTCCGTCCTCACTTGGTTTAAAAGCAGTTACAATTACACCGGCCGGTTCGACACTTAAAATAGAACGTTGAATGGGAGCCTTACCATCAACCGGTACAGCTATCAGAGGCTGGCTTTGCTCAATAGCAAACTTCGAAGCTTTACCGGAATCGAACCGTCGGTGAGGCATAATCGAGTAACGGAACGTCGTTAGTCCTTCCTGACACGCTTTGTAGTTGGTCTCCCAGTAGTTATTCATCACGTAGGAATACAACGTTGTCGATGGCTCGAGCTTCTTTATCCACCCGACACCACCGCGGGGGTCGTTGGTAATCGCGCCAACCTCGACCAGCGGCGCATCAACAGTGGCCCAGGTTACACCGTAGTCCTTGTTGGACACATCGACCCATCGCTGGACGGTGAAATAATTCTTGCAGGCTCCGTTCAGTTGGTCTGTTTCGGGCCGAACGACAGCCCAGGGCGTATCCATTCTCATCAAGCCTTTGGGTACATTGAAGGGAAAGGCCAGGTGCACCGCCTCCTGTTTGTAAATCTTCTGCTTGTCGATGATATTGATGATATCCACGCGGTCCATACCGGCGACGAGACGCACTTCGCGCGACAGTTTATGACAGCCCGGCGCATCGGATTTTATCAACAGCGACGCGACCAGAGGCCCATGTTCCTTAACGCTGATTTTGACCGGCCCGTTGCGCTTAGGGTCTTTCGGGTCTCTACCGGCCACATAGAAATAATCGTTCAGCCCCAGCTTGCTCTTTCCGTTCACCAAGTCAGTGTTCAGCTCCTTCCATTTTAGGCTCACAATAGCACCGGTCTTTCGGTCGACGACCAGGGAGATTCGGCCGTTAGTCAGTTCCGCGCCACGAGCATGGGAAGTGAATCGTTTTGCGGCAAACGCCGGCACATCCGCTACCAGCAAGAATTCAAGTGCCGCCTCGACATCCTCACGAGTTGGGCATCTCACTATTAACTGGTTGGTGGCGGAATCGCTGCTGACGGTGTAGTCCCGCACCTTTGTTGATTTACCTTTCCTGTTAAAAAGCTTAGTGGCAAATTGCCCATGGACAACTTGTTTTAGCTCGTCGGAGGTACGATACTTGCAGAAGTAGAATAGTTTGAACTCGGGCGCGCCACCCACTATTTGCTCGATGATTTTAGGAGGAGAATCTGCATCGAAAATAAATCTTTTGGCCCCAATGGCCGGTACATCATCGGCCAAGAAGGCCAACTCACCCGTGGATAGCCGTTGGGACAGAACACGCTTTCCATCGTCATCCCTAACCGTATCACCGGCAAGCTTCCAGTCTTTCGGCAGTACGACCAGATCCGTTCTCGGCCAGGAGCAGGTGTTGAATACATCAATGGCCGATACTTTCTTTGATTTGCTCCGGTGACCGGCCAGCGCAGAGTTCAAGAGCTTCTGCGACTGAGCGTCTGCTTCAAGGGCAAAGGCCTGCTTTATCTTCCACTGGGCCTTCGTGAAATCGCTGTCGGGCTGGCTGATGCTGCAGTGTGCGCCCCATGTGTGTTCGTCGTAAAGTATCACCTCGCGCCAGGCCTTGTCGAAATCCTCGGCCGGGTACATAGCGGGGTTCAGCATCGCCCACAGCGTCTCAGCCTGTACCAGACGCTCGGCTGCATCACGGTTCATCGACGTCTCACGTGCAGATGAGCCCGCGCCGTCTTCCCAATAAGGCGTAAAATCACCACGGGCTTTGGGTATCCGGTCGCCGTAGCGGCGCTCGAACTCACGACACATCTCGCTGGCAGTTGAGACAACCAGCTTCGGATAAGCATACTTTTGGTTCCAATTTTTTACGAACTCGCTCAATCCCGGGTCCGGCGGGCCGTTGTCGCCACCAATTGAATAGCGGACCTGAAGCATATCGTAAGGATACTCCGATTTCTCCAGGCGTTTGAGGTACTCGAAAAGTCTGCCCCCATCCAGACGCCCGGCGTGAAAAAGCGAATACCCTTCGCCGGCGACCCAGCACAAGACTTTGCGTTTTCCCGAAGGCGACTCCCAGTAGAACGGTTTGTCACCCCAACTCGACAGCGTGTAGCCGATGCGATGGCCCCGGTTTGGTCCGACCGAAAAATATTTCACTCCGCTCTGAGCCAGCACGGGCACAATACCCCAGGTGTATCCGGGCACGTCGGTTATCATCGCTGAGTTGATTGTAAAA
>JAUWLI010000089.1 GCA_030613765.1 Phycisphaerae bacterium | reverse complement strand
ACCTCCAGCCGACGAAGGATGGCCCTTGACCAACGGCCACTACGCAACTGTGCAAAGATAAGCAGCAGTAATACCACCAGCCAGAAGCCGGTGAACCGTAAATAGTGCCAGATTGTAGCGAATATATTATATTCGCCGGCTTTGGCGCAAGCGCTTTGTAATTCTTTAGGAGTGAACATTGCTCCGAAAACAACCAAATCGGTGAATAACTTCTGCCACGGCATGATGAGAACGGCAAAGAGAAGAGCCAGGAAAAAGGCCCTGCATATATGGTTTATTCCTCCGAGCCGGCCCAGCAGCGAGACCTTTAAGATAAAAAGCATCGTCAGACAGTAAAGGACAGCCGTCAGAATAAGCACAAAATTGGATAATCGAATTAGCCCGGCCAAATGCTTGAATTTCAAAGCAAAGATCGAAGTTTTTGGTTTTGATGTTGTTACGGTCGGCTTGTTAGGGTCGGCGAGGATTCTATCGGCAGCCTTTTTAATTTGCTCCTGTCCACCAGCAGCCTTTGTGTCGCCGGCTTCCACAACATCGAAAGTTACAAACAGGAAAGAGGCCTGCAGCAGCAAAAGGGACAAAAGTGCAATTATAAAAAAGACATTTTTCCCTGCCCTGAATACTCCAACTGCTTCGAGACAATCCGTAGTATCAACGAGACTACTTTCTTGGGCCTGGTTTTCATTCATTTCTGAACCTCCATCGATTATTTACCAGTGTTTATCTTCAATTTTTATCGAAAATCGACAATTATTATCCCTTGCCCCTGACACAGATGCAAGGGTTTTCTTAATATATACAAATCGACAAAGACCGGCCCCGGCTTTATCGGGTATTTGTGGTAGTTGCTGTTTTTTTTACTGAAAATGAGGCCGAGGGCAGAAAGCAGGCTTGCGAAACAAGACAGATTAGGACTAAGATCGACGGCGAAGAAACGCCAGTCGGTGTAGTAACCGAGAGAGTTAGGCCGGGGGTTAATCTTCAAACGCGGCAGCATTTTTTGCCTCCGTCCCGCCACACTGATGGCGGGCAAGCATTGGGTTTGTTTGGGTTTGTTTTTTCGGGACCCGGAAACGCGGTTTTTTTCATAATCCTTTGCGGTAAATTGGTTTGCATTTGTTTTTGTCGTTTCGAAAATTGGCTTTGTTTTTTCGGAGCCCAAATGAGGGGTTTATTTTCATATCCCTTTGTTATAATTGAAGTTACGTTCATTTTGGCCTTTTTGAATTTGGGTTTGTTTGGCTTTGTTTGGCTTTGTTTTTTCCCAATTGACCAAGTGTCCATTTGTACATAATCCCTTGTTAATACTTTATTTACGTTCACTTGACTTTTTCGGAATTTGGCTTTGTTTTGCATAAAAAGTTTGATTTGTAAAGCGCTCATGACATCTGTAAATGTTTCTTTACAGTTGTAAAGAATCTTAGAAGCATGTAAGTACTTTATTAACCAGGGATTACACGGACCTACTTGATAAGTAGGCAAGGATCGTATTTGCCGGCTAAATAAGAGTTTATTGTCCATTAATACCCCCAAAATGTTCAAAACTTGTCATTTATGATTCAAAATAATGCCTTTTTGCGTGCCCCGCACCAAATTAGCTTAGACTCACGCCTAATTGGTGCAGGACTACTACGTGCGGTTCTCTGCTAGATCTGTCGCCTACTGGCGATCACATTTGTCTACCGGCAAACATACAGGTATTTTAATAGATTTCCAAACAAAAGTAAAGAAAATAATCGGCAAAAAATGGACTTTTTTTGCCCGCCAATCCTTAATTCTCAATTCCTCTTTTCGCCTTTGTCTATCACTCTGATTAGATCTGTTGCCTCGAATACAGTACAATCGTTCAATCGGCCGGTGATTGTCAGCTCAACTTCGCCGGTATTGATAATACCCCGTAACCCCTCACGGTTGAACCTGGCTATGGCGACCTGCTTTTGTTCGTCGACCGCGAACTGCTCAGTTCTAATATGCTGTTCAAGAAAAACGCTGTTGGGATCAATGTCAGCGACGTCATAATCTTCAGGCAGCCGGATATAACAGGTAAGCCAGTTTCCTTTGCTTACGAGGTTAATCGTTCGGGGAATAATTCTGGCCTCGGCCGGTATGGAGGGCATGTACTCGTATGCACCAATATCAACAATCGGGATACCGTCCTCGTTTCCATCCAGCACACGCGGATTGCCGTCCAAATCCGTTTCATTCGGTTCAGCTATATAATTCGGGTCGCCGGTATCGATACACGGCGAAACGGGGAGCAGATGATAGTCACCTTCTATCCAGAGACCATTCGCGTTCCAGTAGCCGGCTGAAACAAAATACGGGTCTTCATCGATGTTGCCTTCGCCGGGCCAGCCACCCCACACATTGCTATATGTAACCTTGATTGTAAAATCATCGTTATTGCGATTGCTGATTTCGTCGCCGCCATTCCAGAGAATGCAGTTGGAAAGTATCATGACATTTTCGCCGGAATAGTTGCATATCGCGCCACCACATCCGGCCGAATTACCAGTGAACGTGCAATTATTCATTGTCAGATCGCTATCAGAAGTGAGTATCCCGCCACCATATTCTGCTGAGTTTCCGCTGAACAGGCAGTTGGTAAATGTAAAGCTGCTGTTGGACTGTGCGATCCCGCCGCCGTATTCTCCCAAGTTGTCGCTGAATGTGCAATTGGTCAACACCAAGGGGCTTCTATATGTGCGAATTCCGCCGCCTGCGCGAGCCAGGTTCCCGGTGAAGGTGCAGTTGGTAAGTGTTACACTGCTCTTGCTGCATTCAATCCCACCACCACTTCCACTTAGTCCCTCAGATGCGATATTATTACTTAACGCATAGTCGGTAAACATCGGGCGGTCACTCAAGATTGCCAGTGGAGGCCCAGGTGGTGGCGGCCCAAGTGGTTCCGGCACAGGTGGTGGCCCAGGTGGTGGAGGCCACGCCCAATTTGACGAGTTTCCACTGAATGTGCAATTGGTAAGAGTTAGACTGGTTTCATAGCAGTAAATCCCACCGCCATCTCCGCCCGAGTTGTTGATGAACGTGCAGTTTTTCAACACCGAACTGCTGTTCCTGTATGCCATTGCTCCTCCATCGTCGCGTGCGCAGTTGCCGCTGAATGTACAGTTGTATATTGTGGGACTTCCGTCTTTTGTGTACATCCCACCACCTTCACCGTTCGTATAGCCGCCGGCGATAGTAAAACCATCCAAAACTGCAGTAGCCTCTGTACCACTGCCGGTTACAACATGGTTGCTGTTCTCGCTCCGGCTGGGTTCATCGAGCAAATCCGTCGGACCATTAACATCAACATCATCAGCATTAAGGTCGCCACTGAGGACAGTCTGATAGATGACGATGTCCCTGGCGTTGGGATCGGGTGCGCCGAAGCCGGCGTAGCCACCCTTAACAGCCACCCCACTGGCGAGCTGGAATGTGGCTGCGCGGTCACCGGAGAAAGGTTCAGCCGGCGTGTAAAAGCCTTCTGCCACACGGACCTCCTCGACCTGAGGGTACTTAGCTGCTATCCTCAATGCGTCCCGTAATTCTGTAAACGCGTCCGCCCAGCTTCTACCCTGGTTATCACCTGTGTTGATAGCATCATTATCGACATAAAGAATATTCGGGACAGGCTCGTTGTCGGCTTCGGCTGCGAGGCAACCGGCAGTATAGAAACCAGGGGCGCTAATCCAGAGCAGGGTTTCTCCGTTGAGATAGTCGATATCATCTGCGGCAGCAAGTGTGACGGTCTGAGGCTCTGAATAGTTGGATGAATCAAAACTCAAAACTCCTCCGGAAGCGATGGAGATGTCCGGGTCGCCCGACCGGCAGGTCACATTTACTTCAATAGACCCGAAAGGAAACAGCCCGAGCGCTACGGTAAATGTTGCCGTTTGTCCCTCAGGAACGATGACTGATTTTGGGTTCAGCAGAAAGATTTTCTTTGGACTTTCGTATGCCCCGATATCCACGGCGGCGTTTATAATGCGTGGGTCTCCGTCGAGGTCGGTGAACACCGATGGCGGGAGTGCCGAGTTGTAACCTGCGTCGATACAGGGTGAGCCTGGCAATAAACGCAGATTGTCATCCTCTGTGCTGGGGACATTATCAGGTCCATAAGTATCCGCGAACATAGGGTCGTCGCCGAAGTTTCCCATGCCTCCCCAGTTGCCAGTCCAGCCCTGAACGCAACAGTGGCTGATGGTAAGTATGCCGCGATATATCTGAGAGGATTCACCCATCCCACTGCTGTCACTATTGCCCCAGAAGATGCAATTGGCCAGTATGGGCCAACCATGACCTGCACCATTGTAATTATCCATTCCTCCGCCGGTTGATCTACATGAGTTTGCGACGAAGATGCAATTGATCAATGCAGGGCGTGTACCTGACTGATTGTTCATCCCACCGCCTCCACCACTTTGGTTATGGTTGCCTATGAAAGCGCAGTTGGTCAGGAGGGGATCTGAATAGTTTTCATTAATCATACCACCCGAATTTGCGATGAACATGCAATTAGTTATTCGAGGGCTACAATACACCATGTTTCTTACCCCCCAGCGTTCATTACGGCTGAAAGTGCAGTTGGTTAGAGTAGGGCTGCTGTATGACCTGTTGAAAATCCCATGAGAGAAGTGCCTGCTGAACGTGCAGTTGTTTATTAAGGGGCTGCTGGATTTGTTGTACATTCCTGAACCATCAGGTGCGTAGTTTTCGCTGAAAGTGCAATTGGTCACTGTTGGATTGCTTTCATAATTGTACATCCCACCGCCCTCGCTATTGGCATAATTTTTTGTGAACGTACAGTTGTTAATCGTCGGGCTGCCATACTCGTTGTATATCCCGCCGCCAGTGTTTTCCGGATAACTGTTTGCGTTGCCCCCCGTGATTGTGAAGCCATCCAATAAAGCTGTCACATCCGTCCCCCTACCAGTGACGACATGGTAGCTGTTCTCGGCACGGTAGGGATCGTTGAGTAAATCCTGTGGATCGTTGACGTCTCTGTCATTACCCGCAAGGTCGCCGCTCAAGATGGTTTCGTAAGCGTCGATATCGCGTACATTCGGTTCCGGCTCCCCGAAGCCCGCGTAGCCGCCTTTTATAGTTACTCCACTTTTTAGCTGGAATGTGACTGTTCGGTCGATAGAAGTCACTTCGGTCTCCATGCCGTTGCCCAAACTCGGTGGCGGAGGTGGAGGAGGCGGCGGAGGAGGAGGTGGTGGTGGTGGAGGAGGTGGAGGAGGTGGTGGCGGCCAAGGTGGTGGTGGTGGCGGTGAAGGCAGAGTGGGCTTGTAAATACCCTGCGCTACGTTAATCTCATCACCGCTCACTACAATATATAGAGCATCCTGCAAATCGTTGAAAGCATCTGTCCAGCTTGAGCCGTCATTTGCGCCGGCAGCATCGTCATCAACATAGATGATTTCTCCAGTACTGGTAGATACCATCACCAAAGCTACAAAGAGTATTGCCAAAATTTTTGCTCTCTTTTTCATTTTTTCGCCCTTTCAGAAATTTATGATAAGTATATTATGACCATACAGGCACCGCACCTATACTCGATGCGCGCAAGCTGGGTGTGTTGTGCATTGATAGATGCAACCTGACTACCAAATTCCGCATTTTTTGTACCTCGTTTCTCCTGCTAGCGCACTAAACAAAAAGAGCGGCACGCTAAAAAAGAAGAAACTACTAACTTTGGAAGGCAGGTGTTGGTATGAAATCAATTACAAGTTTATGATGGCAACAAAATTATTATAATAGCTTTGACTGCCTTCGTTTCCTAATTTTATCTTATTTTATTCTACCACAAGAGCAATTGCTTTTGCAAGGTTTTTTTAATGCGTTTTTTAAAATATGTTTTTACAAGTTGTTTTTAAAACCCATTATGGGGCCTGAAATCCCCTTTTTCCTCAATTCTCAATTATACATTTTCCAGTTCAAACTTTAAATTCTCTTCGTGCCTGCATTTGCCATTACGGCGAAACACCAAACAGTTCTTTAACCGCCGGCCGCACCAAAACGATAATCGTGAACACGCCCAATACCGTACCAAACGGCTGGAACGCGCAACTGATACAGGCAATAACGAAACAGAACTTATAGTTTGTCCTTCGGGCAATGCGCCTTCCGGAAACAATCAGGCAAATCGCAAGGGTCCACCCTAACGTCATAGCAATCAAACCCATCATCACAAACATCAAGCCCACAGGCGGCGGGGGACCATCGCCTCCAAAAGCACCGGTAAGCATTGCTATACCTATAATCAGATGGATAATGGGTATGCACGCGAAAAAACCCAAAATCCCCCCAACTACATAATGAAAAATCGAAAGCAATCGTAAATGTTCTTCATCCTGATTCATTGAGACACTCCCTTCCATTAAATAATCTGACAATTAACGTCAGTCAATCATCACTAATCACCAATGATTAATCTCTAATATTCGTCCCGGGTCTTCAAAAAATCGGTGGGAATATCCTCCCTCTCATAATCCTGCCGAATTTCGTGCCCGCCGACGCCCGCAGTCTCGCCTTTTCTTTCCTCGTCTCTTCCTCCATTTCCTTGAATTCCGGTATATCAGCCAACAGCTTATCCACGTAGGCGTCCCTTTCTTCCTCGCTCATATACTGGTCCCTTATCTCTGTAAGCTCTCCGCTGTCGAGGAAGAAGCCTCCGCACCCGTAGCACTCATCAACGCTCACTTCCTTGGCGCTGCTGTACTTGTGCGCATGCATGGCCAAGCCGCACTTGGGACAGTAAAGCTTCTCTCGGTCTCCCTCATTGACACGTGGACTTTTCAATGCCTCTTCAATTGCCTGGCCGGCACCTTCGTGGTCCTCATTCAAACGTATCAGCTCCTGCCAGTCAAACCATATACCCTTACATCCATTACTGCACACGTCAACCTGAACACCCCCAAAATCCTCTTCAACCATTGACTTCCCACATACTGGACAATCCATTTTGTACCTCCAATTCTAAAATCTGCCTTCTTATCTTTATCCGGCTTCCGTCCCCGACTCCGCAAATCCAACACCTGATAGTCAATCCACACAATAATCAAATCGGGGATGGCCGTCAAAATAAAAAATCCCGCCCTCAAAATCCAAGATTCCGCCGGCGGGATATAACATACCTGCTAAATCTGTACAACCTGCGCCTTGAAAAGACACCTGATACACTATACAAGCAGCACAATACGCGATTTACAACTGCAACTTAAGGCAATCATTCATAAAGCAGCAGTCGGTATTTGTACATTGGCCATACGACCTTCCAAAACACGGAGTGCACCCCTCTGTTGCCTGGATAGTGTGGATTAGTTGTGCCTTTTTCAACTTACCGGGTGTTATCCCCAGTGCTTTTGCCTTCTTTCTTATTTCGGGCATACCAATACTTTTCTTTGCAACTTTGGTTGCGGCCATCATTTGTCTCCTTTTACTCTACCAATTAAATCCACGGTCCTGTTACTTTACCGCCAACTCACACCTCAAACTCCTCATCGCTTTGTAAATTACTACCTTATATATTTCGAACATTTACGCAAATAAGTAGAGTAAAAGTAGTTAAAAAATGTCCTTTTCTCCGAACTTTCTCTATCTTTTTACAAATTTTCACACACTTTCGGCGTTATTTCCGATTGACCGGGTATTGGATTGAAGATATGGGCTGAAATTGCCCACTCCGCCGTCGAACAGCACCCCCGCGATACGAAAAACTACCTCATAACCCAGCGTTTGCCCTTGTAACTCAGCTTTGAATATGACCTTAAAGCCGGGTCACCGCCCAGCGAGTAAGTTAACTCAAGTGTCTTTCTAAGGTAAACCTTGACCGGCTTGCCGGTCGCGTCTTTTGCCACCGGATGGTCAATGGCCGCCGTCTCATTACTTAAACCCGTTATAAACACTTTGATATTCTTGACTTGCTTATCAAAATCAGGCCAGATAATAGCGATGTCCTTGGCGTTATCCTCACCCTCAAGCATCTTATTACCGGCCTTGTCAAGGGCTTCGAGAAATGGGTACTTACGCAGATGACGCCTTTTTATACCCTCAAAAACTCCTGTTGGGGTGTTCCTGCCGGCTGGTAATATGTGGAAAGTATCAGTCATCAGCTCACAATTCGGGAAGAAATCGACATCTTGGCCGCTTTTGTTCGTCAGCGTCACTATCGTATACCAGAAACGCAGCGATTGCCCCTTTTCCGTACGCATCACGATTTGCTGGGGATGCTCAAATGTCACATCTACCGTCCAGTCTCGCGGAGCGGGAATGATAGCCGGCTCAGGCGCTGCAAAACATACGCACGCCATTAACGCAAAAACTGACAACGTCCCATAAACAAAACCTTTCATCGTATGCCTCTTATCAAAAAACCTGCTCGTTGTCCTTTCGAAAACTGCACGTACAGCCGCATCCTCATCTTCATATTCTACACTAAATCCGTACAATATCCAAGGATATTCTTTGATTTTGCGACCAACTTTCCAACTTCATCATCGGCCTCTCACGCCTCTGGTTTTCGCTTTTTTTGCCTTTTTTTGTCCTTTCAAACCCGATTCCGGTATTCTTAATCAGCTCTTAAATAAGGAAAAGCGTTGCCTGATAGAAATAATTGGGTTATTTTATCTCGCGACCGGATAAATTCGTGTCTCGTAAATCGTATCTCGAATGTGATACGAACGGCAAATAAACAAAAGGCAGAATCAAATGGCCGATGAACAAAAGCGATTTCGCCAGCAGATATTGCTACAACAAATTGAGTTTTTGCTCGATACCGACGACACCCAGGCCCTCGCTCAACTGCTAAAGGATAAACGCAAGAGCGATATCTCCGAAGTCGTCGAGCTGCTCGACAATGAGCAGAGACGCATCATCTTCGATGTCCTGGACAAACCAACCGCCGCCGAAGTCCTGGAGAAGGTTGATGAAGCCACACGCGGACAACTCTTCGAGATGCTCACCGCAAACGAGATAAAGATTATTATCTCGGAACTTGATCTTGACGATGCCGCAGACCTCCTTGCGGAATTCCCCCGGGAAAAACACGATGAGTTCCTAAAAAGCCTCGAGCCGGCAGATTCACTATTGATAAAAAAGCTGATGAGCTACTCCGAAGATTCCGCAGGCGGTATTATGGACCCCGTCTTAATCAGCACATCAGAAGATGCCACCGTTGCAGAAGCTGTAAACAAAATCCGCGCCGCTGAAATCGATGAGGATTTCTATTCGGTTTTTGTCGTTGATAAAAACGGTAAATTCCTCGGTGACGTCCGTATCCGTCTGCTGCTGACACGTCCCGAAAACACCAGGATAAACGACCTCATTGATCCTTTTACTATCTACGTTTTCGCCGATGACGACCAGGAAAGGGTCCGCAACGTCTTCAGAGACAACGACCTGATTGTTGCGCCGGTCCTCGACAAAAACCAAAAACTCGTCGGACGAATCACCGCCGACCGTATCATCGAAGTCGCGGACGAAGAAGCCGCCGAAGACTTATACACAATGGCCGGTACCGACCCCGACGAGCTTGACAATGTCTCCGTCTTCCACGCCGCCCGAGTCAGAATGACCTGGCTGCTGCCCTGCCTCATTGGCACCGGTATTACCGCTTTGGTCCTCATCTTTTTCCATGGAAAATTCCGCTTTGAAAATCTCGCCCTCTACACAGCCGCAGTCGTCTTTGTCCCCATGATTGCCGCCATCAGCGGAAATGCAGGCCTCCAAACATCCGCAATCGTCGTCTCAGGCTTGGCCACGGGCCACCTGGCTGCATTGAAATTGAG